>CAYYOE010000136.1:0-8039 GCA_964473055.1 uncultured Rhodobacterales bacterium
AGGTATAGCGGCCGTGCAGGATCAGCCAGTGGTGCGCGTGCAGGGCGTATTCGACCGGCACGTTGTCCTCGATCGCGCGCTCGACCACTTCGGGGTCGCGACCCGGGGCGATGCCGGTGCGGTTGCCGACGCGGAAGATGTGGGTGTCCACCGCCTGCGCCGGATAGCCGTTCCACATGCTCAGGACCACGTTCGCCGTCTTGCGGCCCACGCCCGGCAGGCTGACCAGCGCGGCGCGCGATGTCGGAACTTCGCCGCCGAAACGCTCGATCAGCAGGCGCGACAGGGCGATCACGTTCTTCGCCTTGTTGCGGTAGAGGCCGATGGTCTTGATGTGGGCGATCACGCCCTCTTCGCCCAGCGCCAGCATCTTTTCCGGCGTGTCGGCCAGGGCGAACAGGCCGCGCGTGGCCCTGTTGACGCCGACATCCGTCGCCTGCGCCGAAAGTGCGACGGCCACCAGCAGGGTGAAGGCATTGACGTGCTCAAGCTCGCCCTTGGGTTCGGGTTCCCGCGCGTGGAAGCGCGCGAAGATCTCCTTCAGGGTTGCATAGGGAAGCTGCCGGGCCATGGCGCCGTCTTGGCCCGCGGCGCGCGGGGGTGCAAGCGCGAAGCCGCAGGAATCGGGTCGCAATCCCGCGACGGGATCGCCAAGAAGGCGGCGAGGGAGATTGCCATGACGACCGACACGCACGAAGACGGCTACCACTGGCAGGTGATGCGCCGTGCCATCGACCTGATCGACGCAAGTGGCGGCGCCGAGGTGCCGCTGGACCGGCTGGCCACGGACCTTGGCCTGTCACCCGCCCATGTGCAGCGCGTGTTCACCCGCTTCGTCGGCGTGTCTCCCAAGCGGTATCAGCAGTTCCTGGCGCTGGGCCATGCAAGGGCGATGCTGCGCGACCGGATGCCGGTGCTGGCGGCGGCGGATGCGGCGGGCCTGTCGGGGGCTGGGCGCCTGCACGACCTGTTCCTGCGATGGGAGGCGATGACACCCGGCGACTATGCCCGCCGCGGGGCGGGGCTGACGATCCGGCAGGGCGTGTTCGACAGCCCCTTCGGCCCCGTGGTCGCCATGGGCACCGATCGCGGCCTCTGCGGCCTGGGCTTCGCGGCGGAAACCGGGGTCGAGGCCGCCCGCGCCGATCTGGCCGCGCGCTGGCCGCAAGCCACGTTCGTCGAGGACGCGCGCGCCCTGGCCTCCTGGGTCGCGGCAGCCTTCGGCGCAACGGCGGACCGCGTGCCCCTGGCGGTGATCGGTGCGCCGTTCCAGATCAAGGTCTGGGAGGCGCTGGTGACGATCCCGTCGGGCCAGGTCACTACCTATGCCGACATCGCAACGGCCATCGGCCATCCCCGTGCCATGCGGGCGGTGGGTGCGGCGGTCGGGCGCAACCCGGTAAGCCTGCTCATTCCCTGCCACCGGGTCATCGCCCGGTCGGGGGCACTGACGGGGTATCACTGGGGCCTGCCGGTGAAGCGCGCGCTGTTGGCGTGGGAGTCCGCGGAGGATCAGCAAAGTCGAATGCCATCGGCCGGAACCTGACGTATCGGCAGAATTCGGCGTGGATTGCCCGATGTCGGGGGATTTCGGGAACCTGTTATTTCCTAGCGGTGTTGTGTCTTGCTAGAAGTCCACCAGATGCCGGAGAACGGCCTTACAGGAAAGACAGGACATGATGCCCACCAAACTGCTTCTGGCGGTCTCGGCCGCAGCACTGGCTGTTACGGCGTGCACGCCGATCCAGACGGATACCGGAAACCCGCGCCAGCGCACCACGGAAGGTGCCATCATCGGCGGCCTCGCCGGGGCAGCCCTTGGCGCCCGGACTGCAACCAACAACCGCGACCGCCGCAATCAGGCGATCGTGGGTGCCGCGCTCGGCGCGGGGGCCGGCGGCCTGATCGGCGACCGGCTGGACCGGCAGGCAGCGGCGCTGCAATCCTCGGTCTCGGGCAATACGCAGGTGATCAACACCGGCAGTGAAATCCGCGTGCAGATGCCGAACGACATCCTGTTCGCGGTGGACAGCGCGTCGTTGCGCCCCGACCTGCGCGCCGACCTGCGGGCCGTTGCCCGCAACCTGCTGGAATACCCGCAATCGACCATCGTGGTGACCGGCCACACCGACAACACCGGGTCGGCCGCCTACAATCAGTCGCTGTCCGAACGCCGCGCCAATGCGGTGGCGGCGGAACTGATCGCCAACGGCGTACCGGCGAACCGGATTCAGGCTGTCGGCCGCGGACTGTCGCAGCCGATCGCGTCGAACGCCACCGCGCAGGGGCGTGCTCAGAATCGCCGGGTGGACATCACCATTCGTCCGAACTGACAAGGACCGGTCGGCGGGGCAGCCGGACGTTGCCCCGCACCCGAGACAGACAGAAGGGGCGGATGCCATGCACCCGCCCCTTTGTCGTTTTCGAAGCACTTGCGCGCGGCGTCAGTGCAGCTTGGCCGCCACGACGTCGATCGAATCGTCGACCAGACGGTTGGCATCCGCCGCGGCCATGTCGCGTGCGACCACATCGGCAGCCGCAGCCACCGCAACCTGAACCGCCCGGTTGCGCACCTCGCGTACGGCTGCTGCCTCGGCTGCCGCGATCTGTTCCTCTGCAGCCGCCAACCTGCGCGCGATCGACGCCTTCAGCCCCTCGCGCGCCTCGGCTGCCGCGGCCTCGGCCCCGGCCTTCGCCTGGGCCACGATCCGGTCGGCCTGTCCCTGCACTTCGCGGCTCTTCTTTTCGTACGAGGACAGAAGCGACCGGGCCTCCTCGCGCAGGGCGCGCGCCTCGTCGAGTTCGGCAGAAATGCGTTCGGCGCGCTTGTCGAGCATGCCGCCCAGCATTCCCGGGACCTTGTAGTAGACAAGGATGCCGATGAAGAGAACGAAGGAGATCAGAACAACGAAGTCGGTGTTGTGGAGAGAGAAGAACGGCTTGCCCTCGGCCGCCAGCAGGGGCGAGGCGGTCAGCATCAGCGCGCTTGCGCCAGTCATCACGATGCGCATCGTCCTACCCCTTCAGCCGCGAGGCCACCGCCGCGGCGACCTTGGCCGGATCGGCCTTCATGCCCATGGCCGCGATGACCGCCTGCGCCGCATCTTCGGCGACGGATTTGACCGCTTCGGCAGCGCCAGCATTGATGGCCCCGATGGCCTTTTCGGATTCGGCGGTGCGTGCCGCGATCTCGGCGTCGGCCTTTGCGATGGCCTTGTCGAGATCCGCCTGGATCACGGCCCGTGTGTCCGCGGCGATCCGTTCGGCCTCGCTGCGGGCTTCTGCCAGGGCACGCTCGTAGGCGACCTCGGCATCCTTCGCCTTCAGCTTGAATTCCTCGGCAGCGGCGAGGTCGTTCACGATTGTCCCGCGTCGTTCGGCCAGAACCGCGCTGATGCGGGGAAGGGCCACTCGGGTCAGGATGAGGTAGATCGACACCAGCGCCAGCACGAGCCAGAAGATCTGGTTCGCAAAGGTCGTCGGGTCGAGTTGCGGCATGCCGGGCGCCGCGCCGTCAGCAGCTGTTGCCATCTCGGGCTCCTCGTCTCACGAAAGGCAGGCCGGGGTGTGGCGCATGGGCCAACCCCGGCATGGTCGAGACAGATGGATCAGACGGCGAACATCAGCAGCAGCGCCACGAGGAACGCGAAGATCCCCAGCGCTTCGGCGAATGCGATGCCGATGAACAGCGTCGCGGTCTGGCCCGGGGCCGCCGAGGGGTTGCGCAGGGCGCCGGCGAGGAAGTTGCCGGCCACATGGCCCACCCCGATGGCAGCCGCGCCCGACCCGATGGCGGCGAGGCCCGCGCCGATGAACTGGCCCATTTGTGCGATATCGCCTTCCATTGGTCTTGCTCCTTGTCTGGAAGTTTCCGGATGGGGGCGGCGCCCCCGTTGATCAGTGATGCGGGTGCAGCGCGTCCTTGAGGTACACGCAGGTCAGGATCGTGAAGACGTAGGCCTGGATGACCGAAACCAGCACTTCCAGCGCATAGACGCCGACCATGGCCAGAACCGGCAGGAAGGCGAACACACCAAGCGCACCGGCAAACCCGGCGAACACCTTCAGCACGGCGTGACCGGCCATGATGTTGCCGGCAAGACGGATGGAGTGGCTGACGGGGCGCACGAAGTACGAGATCAGCTCGATGATCGCCAGGACCGGTCGCAGCGGCAATGGCGCCGACTTGACCCAG
The DNA here is from genome assembly GCA_964473055.1 of uncultured Rhodobacterales bacterium. Taxonomy (GTDB): domain Bacteria; phylum Pseudomonadota; class Alphaproteobacteria; order Rhodobacterales; family Rhodobacteraceae; genus UBA996. Next base: position 4,196 of record CAYYOE010000136.1, read on the forward strand.
AAGAGTTCGAGGAACCGCGCACCGTTCTTGACGAAGCCCAGCACCGTCACCGTCACGAAGACAAGCCCCGCAAGCACGGCCGTCACGGCGATGTGCGAGGTTGTGGTAAAGCTCATCGGGATCAGCCCGAGAACATTGGCGAACAGGATGAACAGGAACAGCGTCAGAATGTAGGGGAAGAAGCGGACCCCGTCCTTGCCGGCCACGTCCTCGACCATCTTGTGAATGAAACCGTAGGTCAGTTCCGCGACGGACTGCGCGCGTGTCGGCACGATCGCGCGACCGCGCGCGCCGGCCACCATCAGCAGGAAGACGGCCAGAACCGCCAGGACCATCCACAGCGTTACGTTCGTGGGCGTGTACCAGTGAACCGCATCGCCGCCGAACAACGGCTTTACGACAAACTGGTCCATCGGATGGATGTTTAGGCCGCTGCTGCCTTCAGTCGCCACGTTCCCAGCCCTTTCCCGCCGAATCCGGTCGCATCGCGCCCGGTCCTGAATCTGTTGCGGGGCCGTACCCCGCCTCTTCCGCCTTGGCCACCGCATCGGCCTCGGCCTTGTCCTGCATCTGTCGGGCGGTGCGCATCATCGTCTGCACACCCGCCGCCAGACCCAGCAACACGAACAGCACCAGGAAGATGGGAAGCGTGCCGAACAGCACGTCCAGACCGTACCCGATGCCGAACCCGATCATCAGACCGGCCACAAGTTCGATCACCATCCTCCAGGCGGTATTCGCCGTGGAATAGTGTTCGTCCGCCCGGGGCTGCGGCGCCTGCGTGGCCTTGAGAGCGGATATCCGGGCTTCGAGGGCGCGCAGCCTCTCGTCCTCGGATCGTTCTCCCATGGCGGTCACAGGTCCCTTCGGGCCCCTTGGAACGCGGCGGACACTAGGCGGGGGAAATAGCAGAGTCAATTCCTGCTGCGTCGCGGCGAGCTTTCTGATAATCCACATCTTATCAGATATTTAGACAAGATTCCGTCGTCCAGGAAAGCCGGGCCGCCAGGGCATGGCCTCGGGCAGCTCGTTCAACCGGGTGGTTGACCGTTGCTGCGCTCTGCGGCAGAGCGCAGGGATGGATCTGTCCCCGGATACCCATCACGATCCTGCCCGGGCGGCGCGGCTGGACGCCGTTTTCGCCGCGCTTGCCGATCCCACCCGGCGCGCGATCCTGACGATGCTCCTGGAGGACGACATGGCGGTCACCGATGTCGCCGAACCCTTTGCCATCTCGCTGGCGGCAATCTCGAAGCATCTGGGCGTGCTGGTGCGCGCGGGCCTGATCCGGCAGGACCGGCGCGGTCGGGTGACCTGGTGCCAACTGGACCCGGACGCACTGCGCGAGGCGTCGGGCTGGATGCTGGCCTTCGGACAGATCGATGCGATCGACCTGGACGGGCTGGAGCGGTTCCTGGCCGCGGAACTGGACGGCAGCGGGGATGCGGGGGGCTGTCTGCCCCCCGGGCGCGGCGATGCCGCGCCGCCCCCCGAGGATACTTGAACCACGTCGAAGCACGGCAACCGGTCCGGACGGGCGTTCAGTCGTCCTTCAGCAGGAGGCCCAGCGCGACAACCGTCAGGGCGACCCCGGGCAGGATCAGAAGCGGCGGCGCGCCCTGGCCCAGGGCAAGCTCCCACAGGATGACCCAGGCGGGGGTGAGGTAGGTATAGGCCATCACCTTGGCCGAGGGCAGGCGCATCGCGGCGTATTGCAGCAAGGTGACGGTCGTCGCGCCGGCGAAGACCGCCGTGTAGAGGATCGTGATCCAGACGATGACGGGCAGGTTGCCCCAGTCGGTGGCAGTGATGTCGCCCGCGCCGTAGGCGAGCAGCAGAAGCAGGCCCGCGCCGAGCGTCAGCCCTGTCTGCACCATCGGCGGCTCGCCGCGGTTCAGCATCCGCGCGAGCGGGGTGTAGAGCGCATGGCCGACGCAGCCCCAGAAGAAGATCGCCTCGCCCGGGCCGATCCGGAAAGCGAGGAGCGCATTCAGGTCGGCGCGGAAGATCACCCAGAGGGCGCCGGCACCGCCGATCGCGAGGGCCAGCGCCGCGCGGGGCGAGGTGCGCTGGCGCAGCAGCAGGTAGCCGAAGACCCCGGACAGGATCGGGGTGAGCGTAAAGACGGCGGCGGATGAGACAGGTGGCGCGGTCTTGAGACCCTCGAACATGGTGACGAAGTAGAAGGCGAAGAGCCCGCCGAGAATCAGCCAGCGCCAGGGGGCGGCGAGAGCCGAGGCTCGGATCCTGCCCGTTGCAGCCGCCATGCCGAGCAGCAGGCCGGCGGCGAGGACGAACCGGACGGCATTCAGGGCCGAGGGCGCGATCTCGTTGGCGGCGAGACCGCCCAGCGAGAACGATCCGGCGATCAGCGCCGAGAAGGCGAGCATCGCAGCATGGCCGCGCAGCGCATCGCGGCGCAGGCCGGGATCGCGACCCGGCGTTGCGGATGCCGCCGGGCCGGCAGCTTCAGCCATCGATCCAGGTCTTGGCGACGGTCTTCAGGTGCTTCAGCACGGCCTGCACCTTTGCCGTGCGGTGCAGGTCCATGTGCGTGACCAGCCAGAGCGGCGGTGCCCAATCGGGGCGCGGCGGCATGATCTGGACCAGCCCGGGGGTATCCTCGGCTTCCCAGACCGGCCAGAAGCCGATCCCGGCGCCGGCCAGCACCGCCTCCTGCACCACTTCTGGGCTGGCACTGCGGAAAACGACGCAGTTACGCGGGACCGTGGCGGCCAGCCAGCGCAGGAACGGCGCGGGCGACCCGTCATTGTCCGGGCCAACAAAGGAATGCGCCGCAAGGTCTGCGTCGGAACCCAGGGTTCCGCGGCGCGCGACATAGTCTTCCGAGGCATACAGGGCATAGTCGACCGACAGGAAGGGCTGCACGATGTTGTCAGCCTGTCCGGGCGCGGTGCCGGCCCGGATCGCCACATGCGCCTCGCCGTATTCCAGCCGGAACAGTCGCGGGTCCGTCAGCAGACGCACTGTCAGGCCGGGATGATCCTGCTGGAACTCGACCAGCGCCCGCGTCAGTCGGCCACCGAGTGATCCGATCGACGTCACGACAAGCTCGCCCGTCACCGCGTCGCCCCGGCCACGGATCCGGCTTGTGAGTTGCGCGAACTGGTCGTCGGTGGCCTGCGCGACCTTCAGCAGGTCTTCGCCCGCCTCGGTGGCCGTGTAGCCCCGGGCGTGGCGCTGGAACAGCTTCACGCCCAACCGCGACTCCAACGCATCGACATGGCGGATCACGGTGGCGTGGTGCACGCCCAGTGCCTCGGCCGCGCCGCTGACGGTGCCGATCCTCGCGACGTGATAGGCGGTGCGGATCTCGTCCCAGGTGTCGATGCTCATCGCCGCGCGCCCCCGTTATGCGGTGCAGACCCGCCCGAAAGGATGATTGAACAAGGCCGCGACCGGCGGCAAGGGGCGGTTCGGGCATTTTGTCCCCCGGGATGCAGACTGAAATATCGTGAGCCCGGTGTCGGCCGCTACCGAAGCCAGGACCTGCGCTGAAACAGAACCCACGGGCAAGCGCCGGAATTTCCGCGAAAATCGGGGCCATTACAGTTTCACCCCTCACGCAATCGGCATCCGGATCCGTCGCGCAGGTCGCGGCATCTTGTTGTGCGCATCCGCGCAGAACCCTGTGAGAAAACCGCTATTCCGTGTGTCAGGGCGCACCCCAAATCTGGTCGGCGACGGGCAGTACCCCACGGGATACCGGAACGGCGCACCAGCCGGGCACCGCCCGCCAGACCTTCAACCGGGACATCTGGTCCCACACAACCACAGGGGCCGAGTGCCCCGCCCACTGAAAGGACGACACCATGCGTACCAC
>CAYYOE010000137.1:0-8009 GCA_964473055.1 uncultured Rhodobacterales bacterium
GCCCTGATGGCGGTGCTGTTCGCCACCATCGCGTTTTCCATCGATTCGATGCTGCCCGCGCTGCCCGCCATCGCGGCGGACCTGTCGCCGGATGCGCCGAACCGGGCGCAGCTGATCATCTCGGCCTTTGTCGCGGGGATCGGGGTGGGGATCTTCTTCGCCGGGCCGATTTCCGATACCATCGGGCGCAAGCCCACGGTGCTGGGGGGCCTCGTGCTGTACCTGGCGGGGGCGGTGCTGGCCTCGCTCGCCCCGACGCTGGAGACGCTCCTGGCCGCGCGGTTCCTGCAGGGGCTGGGGGCGGCGGCGCCGCGGATCGTGACCATCGCGCTGGTGCGCGACCTCTATGAGGGGCGCGCGATGGCGCGGATCATGTCCTTCGTGATGATGGTCTTCGTGATGATCCCCGCGGTGGCGCCTGCCATCGGCACGGTCATCATCGCGGGCTTCGGCTGGCGGGGCATCTTCTGGTCCTTCGTCGTCTTCGGCATCGCGGGGGGCGTCTGGCTGCACCTGCGGCAGGCCGAAACCCTGCCGCCCGAACGCCGCCGCCCGCTGCGCTGGGGGCCAATCCGTGCGGCGGTGGCCGAGGTGGCAGGCAACCCGATGGTGCGGATCTACATTGCCGCGATGACGCTGGGCTATGCGCAGCTGTTCGCCGTGCTGGTGTCGATCCAGCCCTTGATGACCGAGGTCTTCGGGCTGTCCGACATCGGCTTTCCGCTGTGGTTCCTGGCCATCGGGGTGGTGTCGGCAGGCGGCACCATCGTCAACGCCACGCTGGTCATGCGGCTGGGGATGCGGCGGCTGGCGATGACGGCCTTCGGGGCGATGGTGGTCGTCGCGCTGGCGACCGGCGTGCCGATCGTGACGGGGCTGGTCGAGGGGCGCGTGGCCTTTGCGCTGTTCCTGATCTTTGCCACGGCGGTGTTCTTCATCGCGGGCCTGACCTTCGGCAACCTGAACGCGCTGGCCTTGCAGCCGCTCGGCCATATTGCGGGGCTGGCCTCGTCGGTCACGGGCGCGGCGTCCACCATCCTGTCGGTGCTGATCGCGGTGCCGGTGGGGCTGGCCTACGATGGCACGATGGGGCCGCTGGTGCTGTGCGTGGTGCTGTGTTCGGCGCTGTGCTGGGCGCTGGTGCGCGCCAGCCGCGAGATCGCCTCGACCGCCCCTGCCGCGGGCGAGTAGCCGCCGATGCAGGCGGTCCCCTTCACACGCGACCTGGTGCTGGTGGGCGGCGGGCATACCCATGCGCTGGTGCTGCGGGCCTGGGGCATGCGACCCCTGCCCGGCGCGCGGCTGACGCTGGTGAACCCGGGGCCGACCGCGCCCTATACCGGCATGCTGCCCGGCCTGGTCGAGGGGCTGTACGCCCGCGACGACCTGGACATCGACCTGGTGCGTCTGGCGCGCTTCGCGGGCGCGCGGCTGATCCTGGACCGGGCCGTCGGGCTGGACCTGGGCGCGCGGGCGGTCCGGCTGGAACGCGGCGCGCCGGTGCCGTTCGATATCCTGAGTTTCGATGTGGGCGTCACATCGGCCCTGCCGGATGTGCCGGGGGCCGAACACGCCATACCCGCCAAGCCGCTGGATGCCTTCGCGACCCGGTGGGCGACGTTCCTCGGCACGGCGGAGGCGGGCGGGCCGGCTGCCGCCGCCGTGATCGGCGGGGGCGTCGCGGGGGCGGAACTGGCGGTGTCGATGGCCCATGCGCTGGCGCGCATTGCCCCGGGGCGTGGCCGCGTGGCGCTGATCGACCGGGGGCGCGTGCTGGGGGGGCTGCCCGCGGCTGTCCAGACCCGGATGCGCGCCGCGCTGGCGCGGGCAGGGGTCGCCCTGCGGGACGAGTGCACGGTTACCGCGATCACGCCCGAGGCGGTGGAGACCGACACGGGCCCCCTGCCTTCGGCCTTCACCGTGGGGGCGGCGGGCGCGCGGCCCTGGCCCTGGGTGGCGGATCTCGGGCTGCCGCACAGCGGGGGTTATCTGGATGTGGACGCCATGCTGCGGTCCACGGGCGACGCCGGCATCTACGCGGTGGGCGACTGCGCGAACTTCACGCCGCGGCCCTTGCCCAAGGCGGGGGTCCATGCGGTGCGGCAGGCGCCGACGCTTCTGCACAACCTGCGCGCCGATCTGTCCGGCCACGCCCGCCGCCCGCACCGGCCACAGCGCGATTTCCTGAAACTGCTGACGACGGGCAACCGCAACGCCATCGGCACGAAATGGGGGCTGGCGGTGGCGGGCCCCTGGGTCTGGCGCTGGAAGGACGGGATCGACCGGCGCTTCATGGACCGCTTTCGCCACCTGCCTGCGATGCCCCTGCCCGACGCCCCACGCGACGCCGCGCGCGGGGTGGCCGAGGCGCTGGGGGCCGCGCCCCCTTGCGGTGGCTGCGGATCGAAGGTGGCGCAGGGCACGCTGGCCGCCGCCCTGTCCCGCCTGCCCACGGTCGCGCGCCCCGACATCGAAACGCTTCCTTGCGACGATGCCGCAGTGATCGTGACGGGCGGCGTGCGGCAGGTGCTGACGACCGATCACCTGCGGGCCTTCGCGCTCGACCCGCGGCTGGTGGCACGAGTGGCCGCCGTACATGCGCTGTCGGATGTGCGGGCCATGGGCGCGCGGCCCCAGGCGGCGCTGGCCCATGTGATCCTGCCGCCCCTGTCGCCCGCCTTGCAGGCCCGCTGGCTGGACGAGGTGATGGCCGAGGCGGGCGCGGTGCTGGCGGACGCCGGTGCGCCCATCGTCGGCGGGCATACGACGCTGGGCGCGGAGCTGACGCTGGGGTTCACCGTCACCGGCCTGTGCGACGGTCCGCCCGTCACGCTGGCAGGCGCACGGCCGGGCGATGCGCTGGTGCTGACGAAACCCCTGGGCACCGGGGTGGTGCTGGCCGCGGAGATGCGCGCGCTTGCCCCCGGGGCGGCGGTGGTGGCGGCCTGGGCGTCGATGGCCGACCCGCAGCCGGGCGCGACCGCGGCGTTGGCGGATGCCCATGCGATGACCGACGTGACCGGGTTCGGGCTGGCGGGGCACCTGTTGAACCTTTGCGCGGCCTCGGGCGTCGGGGCGCACCTGACGCTTGACGCGGTGCCGTTCCTGCCGGGGGCGCCGGACCTGTCGGCGCGCGGGATCGCGTCCACGCTGATGCCCGCGAACCGCGACGCCGCCGCGCCGCGCATGACCCTGCCCGCCGATCCGCGCGCCGCGCTGCTGTTCGATCCGCAGACCGGGGGCGGGTTGCTGGCGGCGGTCGCGCCGGACGGGCTGGACGCTCGGATGGACCGGCTGCGGCGGGCGGGCGTGCCTGCGGCGGTGATCGGCCGCGTTGTGGCAGGGCCGCCGCACGTCGTCGTCGCTTAGCCCTGCCAATGGTCGTTCAGCCTGAGCGACAGAGGGCAGCGGATGGCCGCGGACTGCCGCTGCACCGCCGGGGGTCTGCACTTTATCCCGCAAGGTCGGACGACATCTGAACGCGCGCTGGTGTCCCCAAAGCGGCTGGCCGATGGGGCGGCCATCCGCTGCCCGGGCCGCTTTGCGGCTGTTCCGGGCGGGGTGCGACGCTCGACTGGCCCACAACCCAGGGTCCGCTCAGGGGGCGTTGCCGTCTTGACGACGCCAGCGTCAGAGGGCCGACACGCGCTCCGCCACCCGCGCCGTCAGCGCATCGAGCGCTGCCTCGTCCAGCCGGTCGGCCTCGACCCGCGCCACGGGCGCGGGGTGGCGGGCGCGGGACTTGGCGTAGCGTGGGTCGTAATGGTGGATCACCAGCCCTTCGGCCAGATCGCGGTAGGCACCTGCCCCCGCCATGGCCAGCCAGTCGGCGATGCGCTCGGCCCCCTGCAGGGGCTTCAGCGCCGCGATCCGGTCGGCCAGACGCGTTTCATCGGCGGTCAGGTCCGCATAGGCCCGCGCCAGGTAATCGGCCCGCGCGGCCACGGGCGCCGCGACCTCGATCCGCGGGGCGGCAATCATGGCGGCCCAGACGGAAGGCGGAACGGTCAGGCTGCCGATGCGGCTGCTTTCGGCCTCGACCACCACGGGGCGGGCCGGGTCGAGCCTGTGGAAGGCCATCGCCAAGGCCCCCTCCCACGCCTTCTGGGCGGGCTGCGGGCGGTTCACGGCCCCGAGCAGCGACCCGCGATGGGCGGCAAGACCTTCCAGGTCCACCACCTGCACACCAAGCGCCGCAAGACGGGGCAGAAGGGCCGTCTTGGCGGTGCCGGTGTAGCCGTCCAGCACGATCAGGCGGTGCGGCAGGGGCGTGTCGTGCATCGCCGACACGACCAGTCGGCGCCAGGCCTTGTAGCCCCCTGCGATGGTGTCCACGCGCCAGCCGATTTCCCGCAGGATCGACGCGAAGGACCCCGACCGCTGGCCGCCCCGCCAGCAGTAGACCAGCGGACGCCAGCCGCCCGGCTTGTCGGCCAGCGGACCGTCGAGGTGCAGCGCCGCGTTGCGGGCCACCAGCGCCGCGCCGATCTTGCGGGCGGTGAAGGGGCTGACCTGCTTGTAGATCGTGCCGACCCGGGCGCGTTCCTCGTTCGACAGGACGGGCAGGCTGATCGCGCCGGGGATGTGATCCTCGGCGTATTCGGCCGGGCTGCGGACGTCGATGACGGTATCGACGGACAGCGCGCGCAGGTCGGCAAGCCGTGTCAGCGTGACGGGCATCGGTCAGACGCCCGCCGAGATCAGGGCCTCGGCCATGGCGCGGCCGCTGGCGGCGGCATGGGTGGCAAGGGGACCAAGCGCCCAGTCGCCGCCCGCCAGAACCCGGCCGCAGGGCGAGGCGGCGAAGGGCTGCCCAAGGGCGCGCGCCACGCGGGCGTAGCGCCAGCGGTGCCCCGCCATCAGCAGCGGGTGGGCCGTTGTCCCGGTCTGCGCGCGGAAGGCATCCCACATCCGCGCGGCGGCCTCGTCCTTTGGAAGGTCCACGTGCGTGGCGGACCAGACCGGGTCGGCGTGCACCGCCCAGCGACCGCCGGGACCGGTGGCGCCGGGCTTGGCGGATTGCGGGATCGCCAGCGCCAGGGGCGGGTCGAGGGACAGGGGCGCGTCCTGTGGCGGACCGGCTCCGTCAGGCAGGACCAGGATCAGGGTCCAGAGCGGGTCCATCCGTGCCTGCGCGACGGTCTGGCCCATGCCGGGCAGCGGCGCGGCCAGCAGGGTGGCGGCCTGGGGCGCGGGGATCGCAAGGATCACGGCGTCGAAACGGCCCAGCGCTGCGCCGTCCGGATCCGACAGCGCCCAAACCGTCCCGTCCGGGGCGAGGCCGCCCACCACAACTTCGCGCTGAACCTGAAGATCATCGGCGAGCGGCTTGAGAAGGCTTGACATGCCGGGACAACCTGCCACCTGCGCGCCGTCCGGACCGCCCGTCCATAGCTGCACGCCCGGCAGCCCGGCCAGATCGGCGGGCACCCCCGGCGCGCCATGATCGACCGGCCCCCAATCGGTGCGCCGGGTGGCCAGGCGCCCGCCAAGACCACGGCCCTTGTCGAACACCGTCACCGCGCGGCCCGCGTCGGCCAACGCGCGGGCCGCCGTCAGGCCCGCGACCCCTGCCCCGACCACCGCCACGCGCCCGTTCATGCGCCGCCCCTTGTGGGCGTCTGCACCTCGATCTGATATCCCTCGGGATCGTCGAACACGAAGGCACGGATACCCAACGCGTCGTTCTGTTTCACCGCCGACAGCCCGGCCACGCCCCGCGCCGCCACCCAGTCGTGCCAGGCGTCGACGTCCGGCACACGAAGGCAGACCTGCACCGGCTTCACGGCATGCGCGCGGTGCATCCCGCGCGCCTCGTCCACCAGGCCCACATGGGCGCCGTCGCACAGCCGGTAGATGCGCGACCAGCCCTGGTCGATGGCCAGCGTCAGGCCCAGCACACCCTCGTAGAACCGCGCCGCAGCGGCGAGGTCGCGGTAGTAGAGGAAGGTGATCGCAAGCGTCGCGCCTGCAGGTCGATCGCGCATGGGTTCGCCCCCGGGGTTCAGGCGGGCACCCTGCCCCGGCGCGGCGGCGGCCTCAAGTCACTCCTTCAGCGACAGGATATGCGCGATCAGATCGTGTTCCTCGGTCACGGACAGTTGCAGCATCGGCATGGACGGATGCGAGGACCGGAACCACACCAGCAGTGCGGTGCGTCCCATGCCCGGTTCCAACGCCACGGCGGCGAAGGGTGGTGCGTCGGGATCGGGAGACAGGAAGTCGTCCGCCACGACGGCGTGACAGGCTGCACATTCCTCGGCGGCGAGGCGGGCGCCCTCGGTCGCGTTGCCAACATCCTGCGCCGCAGCCCCGCCGACAATCGCCAGGCTTGCCGCGGCGGCCGTCCAGATCTTGATCCCGCTGCCGATCATGTCCATTCCTCCTGTCCGGCAACCTGCCCTGCTTCGTTCGGGTCCGCCTTGACAGGGGTCAAGGCGGGACCGCGCCAAGGTAGGAGAAGATCCACGCAATGGGCACCAACATCCTTGTGGCGCTGGGCGGGCTTGGCCTGTTCCTGATCGGGATCACCTTGCTGACGGATGGGCTGCGGGGACTGGCAGGCGACCGCGTCCGTGCGGTATTGCGCCGGTCCACGGCGACGCCCCTGCGCGGGGTGCTGGCCGGGCTGGGCGTGACGGCGGCGCTGCAGTCATCCTCGGCGACCACGGTCACGGTCGTGGGGTTCGTCGGCGCGGGGCTGATCACCTTCCGCGATGCACTGGGCATCATCTTCGGTGCCAGTGTCGGCACGACGCTGACCGGCTGGGTCGTGGCCGTGGTGGGCGTGAAGCTGGCGCTGGGCACGGTGCTGGCGCCGGTCGTCCTGGCGGGGGCGCTGGCCTGGCGGTTCGGACAAGGGCGAGTGTCGGATGCGGGGCGCGCCGCGGCCGGGTTCGGACTGCTGTTCATGGGCATCTCTGCCCTGCAGGCGGGCCTGGGCGCGTTCGGCGCGATCCTGTCGCCCGACCGGTTTCCCGGCGACAGCCTGGTGGGGCGACTGGAACTGGTCGCCATCGGCGCGGTGATCACGCTGGTCACGCAAAGCTCCAGCGCCGGGGTTGCCATGGCGATCACAGCACTGGGCGCGGGGGCGATCACCCTGCCGCAGTCGGCGGCGCTGGTCATCGGCATGCATATCGGGACGGCATCGACCGCCGCGATTGCCGCCACGGGGGCGTCGACGGCCACGCGGCGCACGGGTCTGGCGCATCTGATCTTCAACACGCTGACGGGCATTCTGGCCTTCGGCCTGCTCTGGCCGGCCACATGGGTCTTCGACCGGGCGGCGATCGCCCCGGAATTCGCGCTGACCCTGTTTCACACCGCGTTCTGCGTGATCGGGGCCGCCGTCATGCTGGTGTTCACGGATGCCTTCGCGCGGCTGGTGATCGCGCTGGTTCCCGATCGCGGGCCGAACCTGACGGGGCATCTTGACCGGGCGGTGCAAACGGATGCGGCGGCGGCCATGGATGCGGCCCGCGCCGCCACGCGCGCCATCGCCGAGGCGCTGTTCGCACGGATGGGCGCGCTTCTGCGCGGGCAGCCGTCACCCGCCCAGGGGCAGGTGCCGGGGCTGGCCGAGATTGCGCGTGCCATCGACCAGACGCTGGATTTCGTCGAGCGCATCCCGGCGTCGGCGGGCGGCGGCGCAGGGCGCGCAGTTTCCGGCCAGTTGTCCGCGCTGCACGCGCTGGACCATCTTGCGCGGCTGGCATCGCGCTGCGGCCAGACCGAGCATGCGATGACCCTGGTCCGCGAGCCTGGACTGGTGGACGGCGCCAAGCAACTGTCGAACGCCCTGCCGCAGGACGGGGCACCTTGGGAAGCCTCGCGCGATGCCCTCGCCGAAGTCTGGCGGCGCCTGCACGACGACCGCGAGGGGGTGCGCACGGGCCTGATCGCGGCGGCGGCCGAGGGGCGGTTGTCGGCCCATGCGCTGACGGCGCGGCTGGATGCGGCGCGGTGGCTGTACCGGTCGGGCTATCATGTCTGGCGAATCGCCCACC
>CAYYOE010000138.1:0-7894 GCA_964473055.1 uncultured Rhodobacterales bacterium
GCGCGGGTGTCGGCATCAATCGCCGCCTCGACCGCGGCCAGATCGTCGAAATCGACGAACTTGGCCGACCAGCCGAACCGCTTGATGGTCTGGGACAGCTGCGTGACCGTCCCGCCATAGAGCTTGGTGGACGCCACCACGTTGCGCCCCGGGGCCATCAGCGGGAACAGCGCCATGATCTGCGCGGCATGGCCCGAGGAACAGCAGATGCCCCCCGCGCCGCCTTCCAGCGCCGTGATCCGCGCGGCCAGCGCCGACACGGTGGGGTTCGTCAGGCGCGAATAGATGTAGCCCACCTCAGCCAGGTTGAAGAGCTTCGCGGCGTGGTCCGCGTCGCGAAAGACATAGGCCGTGGTCTGGTAGATCGGCACCTGTCGGGCCCCGGTGGCGGGGTCTGGCTCGGTGCCGGCGTGGACTTGGGCGGTATCGAAATGCATGGTTTTCCTCCCCAGGGTTTTGACCAGCAGGGATAGGGGAAAGGCTCGACATGGGCAACGCCCGGATCCGCCGCGACGCGGGCGGGTCGTGTTCAGGTCCGCGCGGCCGAAACTCCGCCCGGAAACAGCCGGGGGATCTCGATCGCGGGGCAGCGGTCTTCGACCACGCGCAGCCCCCTTGCGCGGGCCGTTGCCGCGGCGCCTTCGTGGCGGATGCCGAGTTGCATCCAGATCGTGCGCAATCCGGGCAGATGCGCCATCGCCTCGTCCACCGCGGCGGGCACGTCCTCGGATCGGCGGAACAGGTCCAGCAGGTCGGTTTCTTGGGGAAGGTCGGCAATCCGCGCCACCACCGGCGCGTCGAACAGCGTCTGTCCGGCCAGCCCAGGATTGACGCCGATCACCCGGTAACCCTGACGCACCAGGTAGTCACCGACCCGGCGGCTGGGCCGGTCGGGATTGGCCGAGACCCCGACAAGTCCGATCACCCGTGCATCGGCAAGCACATTGCGCAGGGACTTGTCGTCCGGGTGGTTCATCCGTGGTTTCGCCTTGTCGCAGGCCGTCGTTCAAAAAAAGCGCCCGGGAGACCCGGGCGCGAGTGCGGAACGAGGGACAGTGAAGTGAACGCGAGGGTTCCGACCCCGCGCCATGGGCGTGATATGGGGGCAACAGGGCGGCAGGAAAAGGCATTCTGAACAAGTTGTGATTGACCGGCCCGGCACCCGTCGGCGGTCAGCGTCCGACGCGGATTTCCGCGCGCCGGCGCAAGGTGCGCTGCGCGTTCCGCGGACGGCGCGGACGGTCATCCGTGCCACGGTGATCGGCGCACCCCGCCCGGAACAGCCGTGTGAGCCACCCGGGCAGCGACCGGCCGCCCCACCGGCCAGCCGCTTTGGGGACACCAGCGCGCTCAACCGTCGCGATGACATGATGCCATAAGGTGCCGACCACTGGCGGAGCAGCGGCAGTCCGTGGCCATCCGATGCCCTGTCCTTGGGTTGTAGACGTCCGCAATGGGCTCGAACCCGCCGTGGACGGGCCTCGTCCGTCACGCGACGCACCCTAGGGGCGCGAGATCAGCCCCCCCGCATGGCGGCGGATCTGGCCGTCGAGTTCCAGTGCGACCAGGGCCGGGGCGACCTCGGTATCGGGAAGGTCCATGTCGCGCCGCAGCTGATCTTCGGCCAGCGGCGTGGGACCCAGTCGACGCAGGATCTCGCCGTGCAGCGCTGCCGATTGCCGCAGGTCGCGCGTCGCGGGAGGTGCAGACGGTATGCTTGGCGCGCGGGGATGGTCGCCGGTTCCGGGCACCTCCCGCGCGGCCTTCGTGGCCTGCACGTTCGCGTGTCGCGGTGCCGACAGGTTGGCCGCGGTGCCGCCCAGCGCCTCGATCACGTCGGCCGCGTCGCGCACCAGGGTCGCGCCGTCGCGGATCAGAATGTTGCAGCCGCCGGCACGCGCGTCGATCGGATGGCCGGGAACCGCCAGCACGTCGCGCCCCAGGTCGGCGGCATCGCGCGCGGTGATCAGGCTGCCGGATTTCGCCGCGGCCTCCACGACCACGACGGCGCGGCACAGGCCGGCAACGATACGGTTGCGCGATGGAAAGTGCCGCGCCTGCGGCTGCAACCCCATCGGCTGTTCCGACAGCCGCAGCCCGCGTTCGCCGATTTCCTGGGCAAGGACAGCATTTTCCGGGGGATAGACCACGTCCACGCCCCCGGCCAGCACGGCGACCGTTCCCGATTCCAGGGCTGCCTCGTGCGATGCGGTGTCAATTCCGCGGGCCAGGCCAGAGACGACGACGAACCCGGCGGCGCCCAGCCCTTCGGCCAGTCGTCGGGCCGTGCGCAAGCCGATCGAGGATGCATTGCGCGCGCCCACAAGCGCCACCATCGGGCGCGCCAGCAGGCCGGGGTCGCCCAGGGCCCAGAGGAAGGGCGGTGCATCCGGCGTGTCGGCCAGCAGCAGGGGATAGAAGGGGTCGCCGATGGCGATCATCCGCGCCCCGGCAATCCGGGCGGCCCGCATCTCGGCCGCGGCGACACCTTCGGGGCAGACGGTGTAGTCGTCGATGCCGGCGGCACGGGCCACGTCCGGCAACGCCAGCAACGCGGCCGCGGCGGACCCGTGTTCGGCCATCAGGCGCCGGAAGGTCGCCGGACCGACGCGGCGCGAGCGCAGGAGACGGACCCAACCCAGCTTCTCTTCCTCGCGGTGGGGTGGGGTGAGGGGGGTGAGGGAAGGAGGTGTGTGATCCTCGGCCATGCTGGGTCCGTTCCTGCGAAACCAGACATGCACCGCCGATGGTTAACGGCGACTTAAGAAAACCGGGGCGGGAAAAAGAATCGCACAGCCCTTGCCGGCCGGGCGTCAGGCCGCCGACCCGCCCACGGTCAGACCGCCGATCAGAAGCGTCGGTTGGCCCACGCCCACCGGCACCCACTGGCCCGCCTTGCCGCAATTGCCCATGCCCGGATCGAGCGTCGAATCGTGGCCCACCGCGCGCACGTTCAGCAGCGCCGTCGGCCCGTCGCCGATCAGGGTCGCGCCCTTCACCGCCGCGCCGATGCGCCCGTTCCTCACCCGGTAGGCCTCGGTGCAGGAGAAGACGAACTTTCCGCTGGTGATGTCGACCTGCCCGCCGCCGAATCCCACGGCCCAGATGCCGTCCTTCACATCGCCCACGATTCCCGCCGGATCGGCATCGCCCGACAGCATGATCGTGTTGGTCATCCGGGGCATCGGGATATGCGCATGGCTCTGCCGTCGCCCGTTGCCGGTTGCGGCCACCCCCATCAGGCGGGCGTTCTGGCGGTCCTGCATGTAACCGGTCAGGATCCCGTCCTCGATCAGGACGGTGCGGCCGGACGGCGTGCCCTCGTCGTCGAAGGTGATCGAGCCGCGCCGGTCCGGCAGCGTGCCATCGTCCACGACGGTCACGCCCTTCGCCGCAATCCGCTGGCCCATCAGGCCCGCGAAGGCCGAGGTGCCCTTGCGGTTGAAGTCGCCCTCCAGCCCGTGGCCGACGGCCTCGTGCAGCAGGATGCCGGGCCAACCCGGGCCCAGCGCCACGTCCATCATCCCCGCCGGGGCGGGTTCGGCGCCCAGGTTCACCACGGCAATCCGCAGCGCCTCGGCCACCACGCCCTGCCAATGGTCGCGCGCCATCAGGCCAGTCAGCCCGTGCCGCCCGCCGCCGCCGGCCGTGCCGGTTTCGCGCCGTCCGTTTTCCTCGACGATCACGCTGACGTTCAGACGGGCCATCGGGCGGATATCCGTCACCAGCCCGCCTTCGGGCCGCAGGATCGCCACTTCCTGCAGGCTGGCGGCCAGCGACACGCTGACCTGGACCACCCGCGGATCGAGCCCGCGCGCATGGGCGTCGATTTCGGCCAGGGTATCGACCTTCAGCCCGAAGTCGACCTCGGACACGGGGTCGGCATCGGTGTAGAGCCTGCGGTTCGTGCCCTTCGGCGGATCGGCCAGGGTGCCGCCCCCCGCGCCCACGGCCAGACGTGCGGTGCCCACGGCGCGGGCCAGCGCCGGTTCCGACACCTCGGTCGCATGGGCATATCCGGCCGTCTCGCCCCGCACCGCCCGCAGCCCGAACCCCTCGGATGCGTCATAGCTGGCCGTCTTGACCCGGCCGTCATCCCAGACCAGGCCTTCGGAACGCGACCGTTCGAGGAACAATTCCCCGTCGTCCGCCCCCGCGACGGCCTGCCGCAGCAGCGCCAGGGCCCGGCCTTCGTCCAGATGCGTCTCGAACGGGCGGAAGCGGGCGTCGGTCATCGGAAATCCTTCGGACAGGGGCGGGCGCGGGGGGCGAGGGCGTCCCTTTGCCGCAATCGAGGCGCTTGGCACGCCCCGCCTAATATGATTTCACCGCGGACCAATACAACCGTCCGTGACTCTGGCACGCAGCGCCGAAAGAGCGGGACGAGGCGAACAGGAACGGGACCAGACATGCGCGCGATCCAAGCTTTCCGTGGCCTGCCGGCCGCATTCACTGCAACGATGGTCGGTGCGATGCTCGCAGGGACGGCGCGCGCGCAGGATGTGATTGCCCTGCCGGAACTGCCGTCGATCGGGAAACCGATCGAGCGCGGCATCGGCT
Organism: uncultured Rhodobacterales bacterium; assembly: GCA_964473055.1. Lineage (GTDB taxonomy): Bacteria > Pseudomonadota > Alphaproteobacteria > Rhodobacterales > Rhodobacteraceae > UBA996. The sequence continues at coordinate 4,561 of CAYYOE010000138.1, forward strand.
TTCAGCCGGCAGCCACGGAACTGGCCCGCGATCTGCAGTGGCTGGACGGGATGATCAACGTGATCATCTTCGCCATCGTGATCTTCGTCACCGCTTTGCTCGCCGTCATCGCGGTGCGCTACAATTCCCGCGCGAACACGACCCCCGCCCGTTTCACCCACAACACGCCGATCGAGGTGGCATGGACGGTGGTGCCGATCCTGATCCTGGTTTTCATCGGGGCCTTCTCGCTGCCGATCCTGTTCAAGCAGCAGGAGATTCCGGCAGGCGACGTGGTGATCAAGACGACCGGATACCAGTGGTACTGGGGCTACGAATACCCCGACGAGGGAATCGCCTTCGACAGCTTCATGATCGGGGCGCCGGCAACGGGCGGTGACAATCGCCTGACGCCCGAGGTCGAGGCCATGCTGAACGAGCATGGCTACACCCGTGACGAATTCCTTCTGGCCACGGACACGGCCATGGTGGTGCCCGTGGGCAAGACCATCGTGGTGCAGGTCACGGCGGCCGATGTGATCCATTCCTGGACGATCCCGGCGTTCGGCGTGAAGCAGGACGGCATTCCGGGCCGTCTGGCGCAACTGTGGTTCAAGGCGGAAACCGAGGGCACGTTCTTCGGCCAGTGCTCCGAGTTGTGCGGCATTGCGCATGCCTACATGCCGATCACGGTCAAGGTCGTCAGCGAAGAGGCCTACGAGGCCTGGCTGGAAGAGGCGCGGCAGCTTTACGCCATGGATGGCGCCCCCGCGCGCTCCGTGACGCTCGCCTCGGTCGACTGACCGTGCCGGACCGCGCAGGCGCACGCCGATGACCGATATCACCGCAACCCTGACACAGGATCCCGAGGCCGGGTTCGGCGACTATGTCGCCTTGCTGAAGCCCCGGGTGATGTCGCTTGTCGTCTTTACCGCACTGGCGGGCATGCTGGTCGCGCCTGGCGCGCTTTCGGGGGCACTGCACCCGGTCGAGGCCTTTGCCGCGATCCTGTTCATTGCGGTAGGCGCAGGCGCTTCGGGTGCGCTGAACATGTGGTGGGATGCGGACATCGACGCCGTCATGCGCCGCACGGCGCGGCGTCCGGTGCCGTCGGGCCGCGTGACGGGGGGCGAGGCGCTGGCCGTGGGCCTGGGCCTGTCGCTTCTGTCGGTGATGATGCTGGCGCTGGCGGCGAATCTGGTGGCGGCGGGGCTTCTGGCCTTCACGATCTTCTTCTACGCGGTCATCTATTCGATGTGGCTGAAGCGGTCGACGCCGCAGAACATCGTGATCGGCGGCGCGGCCGGGGCGTTCCCGCCGGTCATCGGCTGGGCGGTGGTAACGGGTGGCACGTCCGTCGAGGCCTGGTTGATGTTCGCGCTGATCTTCCTGTGGACGCCGCCGCACTTCTGGGCGCTGGCGCTGTTCATGAAGGACGACTACCACCGCGCCGGGGTGCCGATGCTGACGGTCACGCATGGGCGCCGGTCGACCCGCAACCACATTCTGGCCTACACCGTTGCGCTGGTGCCGGTGTCGCTGGCGCTGGCGATGTCGTCCGTGGGCGGGCCGCTGACGCTGGCCGTGGCGGTTGTGCTGAACGCGATGTTCCTGCACGGCGCCTGGGCGATCCGGGCGCGTGGCGAGGCGGCGGCAGAGGCCGACGCCTACAGGGTGGAAAAGCGGGTGTTTCGCTTCTCGCTGTTCTATACCTTTCTGCACTTCGGGGCGCTGATGGCCGAAACCGCGCTTGCGCCCTTCGGACTGGGGGGCTGGTAGGCATGGCGATCACGCGCACCCATGAAATCCACGGTCGCCGGTTCGGTCGGAACCTGGGCGTGGGGCTGTGCCTGGTCGGCTTCGTCGTGCTGGTCTTCGCGCTGACCGTGGTCAAGGTCGGCCGGGGCGACCCGATGCAGGCATTCGACCACCAGTTCCGCCCCGAGATGTTCCCGGAATCGACCGAGGCAACGCAATGAGGATGCTGCCCCGCGATCCGAAGCTGCGCACCGCGACCCAGGCCCTGGGTGTGGCGGTTCTGATGGGCGGCCTCGCCTGGGCCTCGGTTCCCTTCTACGACTGGTTCTGCAGGGTGACGGGCTATGGCGGGACCACGTCTGTCGCCGACTATGCGCCGGACGAGATCCTGGAGCAGACGATCATCGTGCGGTTCGACGGGTCGCGCGAGGCCGGGATGCCCTGGGGCTTCCGCCCGATGCAGCGCGAGATGACGGTGCGGATCGGCGAAACCGGGCTGGCGTTCTACGAGGCCTGGAACCCGACCGACCGGCCCGTGGCCGGCATGGCGAGCTACAATGTCACGCCCTACCAGGCGGGCGGCCATTTCGTGAAGATCCACTGCTTCTGCTTCGAACAGCAGGTCCTGCAACCCGGCGAACGGGTCGAGATGCCGGTGACCTTCTTCGTCGATCCGACCATCGTGCGCGACCGCGATGCGCGCGGGGTGCAGGCGATCACGCTGTCCTATACCTTCTACGAAATCGACCTGCCCGAGGAACAGGCGGCGCTGCCGCTGCCCGGGCCGGTGGCAAACTGACGGCAAGGCCGCGAGGGACCCGACCATGGCGCATACCAAGAACCACGACTACCACATCCTTCATCCCTCGATCTGGCCGCTCCTGGGCGCGCTCGGGGGCTTCGTCATGCTGTTCGGGGCCGTGCTCTGGATGCACGACGTCACCCCGTTCCTGTTCCTGATCGGGCTGGTGCTGGTGCTCTACACGATGTTCGCCTGGTGGGCGGACGTGGTGGCCGAAAGCCATGCGGGCGACCATACGCCGGTGGTGCGGATCGGCCTGCGCTACGGCTTCATCATGTTCATCATGTCCGAAGTCATGTTCTTCGCGGCGTGGTTCTGGTCGTTCTTCAAGCATGCCATGTATCCGATGCACCCCGACGGCATCTCGCCGATGGTCGATGGTGTCTGGCCGCCCGCGGGGATCGAGACCTTCGACCCATGGCACCTGCCCTTGATCAACACGCTGATACTGCTGTGCTCGGGCGCGGCCGCCACCTGGGCGCACCATGCCCTGGTGCACGAGAACAACCGCAAGGACCTGGTGAACGGCCTGGCGCTGGCGATCGTGCTGGGGATCATCTTCACCGCCTTCCAGGCTTATGAATACAGCCATGCGGCCTTCGGATTCTCGGGCAACATCTACGGCGCGAACTTCTTCATGGCGACAGGCTTCCACGGGGCGCATGTCATCATCGGGACGATCTTCCTGGGGGTCTGCCTGATCCGCGCGCTGAAGGGGCACTTCACCCCGGAACGCCATGTCGGCTTCGAGGCGGCGGCCTGGTACTGGCACTTCGTCGATGTGGTCTGGCTGTT
>CAYYOE010000139.1:0-7870 GCA_964473055.1 uncultured Rhodobacterales bacterium
CGACGCTGGGCACCTTCGTGGCCTATCGCGGCTTCACCCAGCACTACATGGGCGTGAACCTCGTCACCTCGCTGCCCGACGTGATCGTGACCATCGGCCGGTCCTTCATCCTGGGCTTGCCGATCGCGGTCTGGGTCGCGCTGATCACCGTCGCGATCGGGTGGTTCGTACTCGAGAAGACCGTCTATGGCCGCTACATCACCGCCATCGGGTCGAACCCCAAGGCCGCGCAGGCCGCGCGGCTGAACGTCAAGGCCCTGACCGCCTCGACCTACATCATCCAGGGGGCGCTGGCGGGACTGGCCGCACTGGTCCTGATGGGGCGCCTTGGCGCGTCGTCGGCGGCCATGGGCGAGGGCACCGAACTCCACGTCATCGCGGCGGTGGTGCTGGGCGGCACCTACCTGTTCGGCGGGCGATCCACGATGATCGGCACGCTGCTGGGCGTCTACCTGATCGGGATGCTGGAAAACGGCCTGATCCAGACCGGCGCCGGCTTCTTCATCCAGCGCATCGTCCTCGGCTTGCTGATCATCGCGGCCGTGGCCCTGCAACTGCAACAACGCAAATCGGGCCCCGGATAGGGGCCCGGCCGAGACCTGTCACGACCAAAATCACCAAGGGAGGAAAGACCACATGACACCCGTCAAGACCATCCTGGCCGCCTCGGCTCTGGCGCTCGCCGCCGCGGGCGGGGCCACGGCGCAGGACAAGCTGCGCATCGGCTTCGTGTCGCACCAGCACGACATCACCGACCTGTTCGGCCAGCTCGAGATCGGCTTTCGTGACCGGCTGGACGCGGAAGGCATCCAGTACGACATGTTCCAGGCCGCCCCGTCCGCGTCGAACCGCCATGACGAGATGCTGAACATCCTCGAGAACATGGCGAACCTGAACCTCGACTACATGGTGTTCGGGCCGTCCAGCCTCGACCAGAACACCGCCGGTCTCGTGCAGGTGGCAAACGCCGGCACCAAGCTTCTGATGGTGGACTACGAACCCAAGGGCGAGACGAACTTCCCCTTCGAGGACGCCGTGCTGAACTGGTCGGTCTACAATCACGGCCAGATGGGCGAAACGACGGGACGCTGGATCGCCGAACACTTCCTGTCGCAGGGCAAGGACAGTGCCGACATCATCATGATGTGGGGCCCGGTCGCCTCCGAGATCAGCCAGGACCGCGGCAACGGCGTGATCCGTGGCATGGAAGAAACCGAAGGCTTCGCCCCGAACATCATCTACGAGGCCTATGGCGACTTCCAGCGCGAGAAGGCCTATGCCGAGATCGAGCGCGCGCTGATCGCCTTCCCGAACGTCGAGGTCGTCGTGGCGATGAACTCGGTCATGGGTCTTGGTACTATGTCCGCCCTGGAAGCCGACGGCAAGCTCGACGACGTGCTGGTGACCGGCATGGGCGGCCAGCCGGACGAGCTGGAAATGGTCGCGCGCGGCAAGATCGGCGTGGCCGTCTTCCGCGACCCGCGCAGCATGGGGGCGAACTCCGCCGAGGCGCTGATCATGGACCAGCAGGGGCGGACGGCCGACATCCCGCGGATCATCTACACCGACCTGCGCACACTGGACTCGGTCGACGTGATCCGGGAATTCGTGCCGAAGGAAATCCTCGACATCGACGCGCGGCTGGCTCAGTAGGCACGCGCGTTTGAACATGGCAGGACCGGTCCCTTTCGCCGGTCCTGCCGAGCCCGTTAAAGGCCGGACTCAAGCGCCGGGGTGCCAGGCGACGCCCCGGCGCGATCTGTCGCAGACGTGCCGCGCCCCTTGCCAATCGCCCCGGGTTCCCCGATCCATGCGGAACGGGCTGGTCCCGGCAAGGGGGCGGACATGGCGCAGGTCACGGAACCGACAATCGGTCTGGTCCGGGAAGACTGGGCCGATCCCGGCGTGGCGCTGCCGGAATACGCGACCGAGGGCGCGGCGGGCGCCGACATCAGGGCCAACCTCCCCGAGGCGGATCGCGCACGGGGCCTTGTCCTTGCACCGATGGAGCGCAGGATCGTCCCCACCGGACTACGAATGGAGATTCCGCCGGGCTACGAGGTTCAGATCCGCCCGAGGTCGGGCCTGGCCCTGAAGCATGGCATCAGCCTGCCGAACACGCCCGGCACCATCGACAGCGACTATCGCGGCCCGGTAGGTGTGCTTCTGATCAATCTGGGCACTGAACCTGTAACCCTGCATCACGGCGACCGGATCGCGCAGATGGTCGTGGCACCGGTCCTGCGCGCCCACTTCGCGCCGGTCGGATCGCTTTCGGCAACCACCCGCGGCGAAGGCGGCTTCGGGTCCACCGGTCATGCCTGAACAGCCGCCGACCGGAAGGCCGTCCTGATGGTCTGGGTGCTGGTCATGGCCGCCGGGCTCTGGGCACTTGGCGCGCGCATGGGGGCGCCGGGGCAGGCGCGCTGGCTGATGATCGGCCTGCTGTATGTGGCCGTTCTGGGGGCGCTCGTTGTCTTGCCCGAGGCCTCGCCGCTGCGCGCCGCATTGGGGGGAACCCTGTCGGAATGGCTGGTGCTGGGCGTGCTGGCCACGGCGGTCTGGGCCTATCGCAAGGTGCTGGGCCGGGCGAAGCTGCGGGCCATGGCGCGCGAGGCCGCCGCGGCACCGAAGGCGCCCGTGATCACGTCCGGCGAGACCGAGCGCTACGCCCGCCATATCCTCCTGCGTGAGATTGGCGGACCGGGGCAGGCGGCGCTGAAGCGCGCCCGTGTGCTGGTGATCGGTGCGGGGGGCCTGGGATCACCCGCGCTGCAGTATCTGGCCGCGGCAGGTGTCGGCACCATTGGGGTGATCGACGACGACACGGTCGAGGCCACGAACCTGCAGCGTCAGGTGATCCACACCGACGCACGGCTGGGGATGCCCAAGGTGTTCTCGGCCGAGGCCGCGATGGTCGCACAGAACCCCTATGTGTCCGTGCGCCCCTACAACCGCCGCCTGACCCACGACATCGCCGCCGACCTGTTCGCCGACTATGATCTGATCCTGGACGGGTCTGACAACTTCGACACCCGGTATCTGGCCAACGCGATTGCGGTGCAGCTGGGCAAGCCCCTGATCGCCGCCGCGATCACGCAGTGGGAAGGGCAACTCTCCCTCTGGCACCCGGCCGGCGGGGGCCCCTGCTATGCCTGCGTCTTCCCCGACCGCCCAGCGCCAGGGCTGGTGCCGACCTGCGCCGAGGCGGGGGTGGTCGGGCCCTTGCCAGGGGTGTTGGGCACAATGATGGCGCTGGAGGCGGTCAAGCTGATCTGCGACGTGGGCCAGCCGTTCCGGGGCCGGATGCTCGTCTGGGACGGGCTGTGGGGCGAGAATCGCACGATCCGCACCGCACCGCGCCCCGGCTGCCCGGTCTGCGGCGGGACAACACGACAGGTCCGCTGACCCACGCGATGGAATCCGCGCAACCGGGTCGCTATAGGGCAATGGCACAGGGCGGTTCTTGCACGGACTGCCCATGCCCGGACTGCCCTTGCCCGTCTTCTGTGGAGAGCGTTCAGCTCACTTCCCGGGCCTTTCGCGCGAAGGCCATGGGGCTCTGGAAGCCGAGTGATGAGGGGAGATGGAACCCGTCGATATCTCTGGCGACAGCGTTTTCGGCCTGCTTGCGGGATTGTCAGGGTGAAGCGGACAAGGAATTGATCCAGTGGATCCGTTCACCGCTGACCGGCCAGATCAGATCCGACTTGGCGGTTTTGAAGGGCGCTGTTGATGTGACCGCCCCCCGACGGCATCGCTGTGCCAAGGTGGGTCTGCGAGGATCCGCAGAGGAGGTCGGTCATGTCGGAGATTCCCATGGGCGGGCTCGACCTGCCGGAGAATGCGCTTCAGGCGCCGGACGCTGACGCTTCGGGACGGGCAAGTCCAGTCCCGGAACAAGTGACCGGAGCCTGGACGTCCCTCGGTCGCTTCTCAACCTCGTCCGCCGCGCGACCTCCCGGATGGAAAGCTGCTCCGGCAACGCCGAGCGTCGGATCTTACCAAGAAGCGACATGGCAACCACTTCGTTGCCCTTTCCAAAGCCAAAAGCGTTCGAAAACACGTCACGTCTATGTGGAAATCTCCCGGCTGCCCGGGTCAGTTTTCAGCGGAAATCCAACGTCGGGGTGCGGTCACACAACGTGTGCCGGTTTGACCACAGAGGGTGATAACGATACCATGCGCACAAAAGGAAGTCTGCGTCATGTCGTTCTTCGAGGTTCTGGACCCCATCTTCGGATCTTTTGTGCTGGGCAACGCGCCCGTCAAGCGGCTGGCCACAGGTTTTGACTGGGTCGAAGGCCCGGTCTGGTTCGGGGACATTGGGTGCCTGCTGTTCTCGGATATCCCCAACAACCGCATCCTGCGATGGACCGAGGAAGGCATCACTACGTTTCGCAGTCCGTCGAATTTCGCGAATGGTCACACCCGCGACCTGCGGGGACGTCTGGTCAGTTGCGAGCACGGCACTCGCCGGGTGACTCGGACTGAGTATGATGGTGGGATCACGGTGCTTGCCGACAGCCATGACGGCAAGCGCCTGAACAGCCCGAACGACGTCATCGTGGCGCCCGATGGCGCCGTCTGGTTCAGCGATCCGCACTACGGGATCATGACGGATCATGAAGGGCATCGCGCAATCCAGGAATTGCCGTGTGCAGTGTATCGCATCGATCCATCGGGGGTCGTTGCGCCGATGATCACCGATATGGCGTGCCCGAACGGGCTGGCCTTCAGCCCGTCGGGCGACCGCCTCTATGTGGCGGACACCGGGCGCATGTTCTCCGACGATCCGCGACATATCCGGGTCTACGACATGGTGAATGGACGCCCAGCCAAGGGTCGCTTGTTCCACACCGTCACACCCGGTTGCGCGGACGGGTTCCGTATGGACACCGACGGCAACCTCTGGACCTCGGCCGGCGATGGCGTGCATTGCATCGCGCCGGACGGTCGGCTGCTTGGCAGGATCGACGTTCCCGAGACGGTGTCGAACTTGTGCTTTGGTGGCCGCGCGAAGAACCGTCTGTTTATTACGGCAACCACAAGCCTGTATTCAGTCGTTCTGAACAGACAAGGGCAGCAATGGCCCTGACGCGAAGCAACCATGCGCCCATCCGGCGCGCAGCCGCCGCCGCCAGGCGCCCGGGGTCTAGTGGCTGGACTGACGGATCAGCAGTTCCGGCGCAATCCGGATCACGCGGGGCGTGTCGCCCTTGCGGTCAAGGATATCCAGGATCAAAACTGCCGTACGCGCCCCGATCTCACGCGGGAAGGGGTTGATCGTAGACAGGGCGGGGACGCAGACATCCGCGATCTCATAGTCGCCGAAGCCCGCGATCGAGATGCGACCCGGCACGTCGATCCCCCGCCTCTGGCATTCGGTCAGACCGCCGAAGGCCGACAGGTCTGACACGCAGATCACCGCCTCGGTATCGGGAAGGGTATCAAGAAGGCGACCCATCGCCTCGGCCCCCTCGCGCATCGAGATCGGCGGGGGACCAGAGGCGATCAGCCGGTTCACGTCCAGACCGTGGCCACGCATTGCGTCAATGAAACCCGCACGGCGGTCGGCGCCGCGCGTGTCGCGGCTGGCGTCGCCACCGATGAAGGCGATCCGCGTCAATCCGCGCTCCACGAAGTGATCGACCATCCCGCGCACCGCGGCGGCGTTCGAGAAGCCCACGACATGGCCGATCGGTTCGCGTGGCAAGTCCCAGGTTTCGATCACCGGAATCCCGGCGGCGGACAGCATCCGTCGTGCCCTGTCGGTATGGCGCCCACCAGTCAGAACGATGGCTTCCGGCTTGCGACGAAGGAGCTGTTCGATCAGCCGCTCTTCCTCGGCCATGTCGTAGTCGGTCGTTCCCAGCAGGATCTGAAGCCCCCGCGCCTTCAACCCTTCGGACAGACCGCGCACCGTATCGGCAAAGTTGGCGTTGTTGATCGAGGGGATGGTGACGGCCACGAAGTCTGTGCGCTGCGACCGCAAGTTCGAGGCGGTGCTGTCAAAGACATACCCCAGGTCATCGGCGGCCTTGAGGATTGTTTGCCGAGTCGCTTCGCTGACCGAACTGTCCACCTTGAAGGCCCGGCTGACCGTCATGGGCGACACGCCCGCCTGTCGGGCGACATCGGCCATGGTCGGGGCTTTACGGGACGGGTTGGTCATGCCCTCTGCTAACGTTACCGGTATCTCGAATCCAGTATCTTTGTGCCGACGTCAGGCCAGTTCGAAGTCGTGGGCGACGGTGACATGGTGGTGGATCCGCCCCGTGAAGTACCGACCCAGAACCCGGTCCGTCGCGGCCTTGGCTTCGGTCCGTTGAGGGCTGGCCAGTGCCGTATCGACCGCAGCCATATCGGGGTAGCTTACCGCAAGGACCATCGGATACTCCGGCGCACCGTCGTCGCGGGCTTCGGCAAAGTTCACTCGCACCGACAATGCGCCGGGAAACGCCTTCCACTTCGGCAGGATCTCGGCAAGGACAGCCGCGCGGAATGTGTCGGTCTTGCCGTCGTGAATGCTGCCCTCGAACAGGGCGTAGCGGGTGATCATTGGTCAGGCTCCTTTCGTGGTCCCTTGAAGAACTCCATCAGCACGGCCTGATCCTCGGCACCAAGACCGGCTGCTGTCAGCAGGCGGTGGATCTCGGCGCAGAGCGAAGTCAGGGGCATGGGCGTATGGGTCAGCCGCGCCAGATCGGCGGCTGCGTTCAGATCCTTGACCATGTTGTCGATGCGACCCGTGCGGCGATAGTCGCGGCTGGCAAAGCGCTGCATGTATTCCTGCAGGATCGCGCTGTCCGCGCGCCCCCCCTTCAGGGCCTGCGGGATCCTTGTTGCGTCAACGCCCGCTGCTTCGGCCAGAGCCGTCGCTTCGGCCACCGCCATGAAGCTCAGCCCACACAGCACCTGATTGATCAGCTTGGTGGTCTGTCCGGCGCCCGGGCCGCCCATCCTGGTCTGGTTGGACGCGACGCCCGACAGGATTGCCTGCGCTTCGGCGACTGCGCGTTCGTCGCCTCCTTGCATCAGTGTCAGTTCCCCTGTCGCGGCTTTGGGTATTCCGCCCGAAAGCGGGCTGTCCACCCAGTGGAGGCCAATTGCGGCGGCGTCGGCGGCCAGGGTCTTGGTAGCTTCCGGGTCAATCGACGACATGTCGATGATCAGCGTGCCGCGGGCTGCACCGTCGGCCACGCCGCCGGGGCCGAACACCGCCGCCCGCACGATTGCCGCGGCGTTCAGCGAAAGGATCACCGCCCGAGCCCCTTTCGCGGCCGCGGCCCCCGATGGCGCGGCCGTCGCGCCCATTGCCACAAGGGCTGCAACCTTCTGCGGGTCGAGGTCGTGCACCGTCAGGTGTGCACCGGTCGCCAACAACCGCGCCCCGATGGCACCGCCCATCGCCCCGGCTCCGATCAGGGTCAGCGGATCTGTCATGATGTCACCTCCGTCGATCAGGCGAGGGTTGGGTTCCGGAAATGCTGCGTTCTGAAGAACCCATCACAATGAGGCGGTGATTCCGCCGTCGACATAGAGGATGTGGCCGTTGACGAAACTGGCCGCGTCCGAGGCAAGGAAGATGCAGGCACCCTGCAGTTCCTCGACCCGGCCCCAGCGCCCGGCGGGGGTGCGCCTTTCCAGCCAGGCCGAAAAGGCGGGGTCGGCCACCAGGGCTGCGTTCAGGGGCGTGTCGAAGTATCCCGGCGCAATTGCGTTGCAGTTCAGCCCGTGGCGAGCCCAGTCGGTCGCCATCCCTTTGGTGAGGTTGCCGACCGCGCCCTTGGTGGCCGTATAGGGCGCGATGCTGGGGCGGGCCAGTGCCGTCTGCACGCTGGCGATGTTGATGATCCGGCCCTGGCCC
>CAYYOE010000140.1:0-7863 GCA_964473055.1 uncultured Rhodobacterales bacterium
TCTACATGCGGGCACTGAGCGTGGACGGCGTGCGCGACGAAGGCATCGCCGCCCGGGTCGGCATGTCGGGCCGGATGATCGAGGACATGTACAAGATCATGGCGATCGCCGACTACGAGGATCGCTTCGCGATCCCCGCGGCGCACCGCGAGCAGAACGAGGCGGGCGCCGACATCCGCGGCGGCTGCGGGTTCACCGACGGCAACGGCTGCTCCACCGGCGAGACGGGCAAGACCGGCCTGTTCGGCGGCAAGAAGAAGTCCTTTGCCCTGCCGATGGAGTCATTCTGATGATGGACCGCACGTTCAAGGCGCTGTCGCTGATCCTGAGCTACCCGACGGAGGAGCATCAGGCCGCCATGCCGGAAATCGGGACGGTGCTCGCGTTCGACCCACGCATCGCGCCGGCGACACGGGCGGCGCTGCGCAAGCTCACCAACCGACTGGAGCAGGGCGATCTCTACGACCTCCAGGAGAGCTATGTGATGCTCTTCGACCGGTCGCGCACGCTGTCGCTCAACCTCTTCGAGCATGTTCACGGCGAAAGCCGGGACCGGGGCGGCGCGATGGTCAGCCTGATCGAGACCTACCGGGCGGCGGGGTTCGAGCCCGCCACCTCGGAACTGCCCGACCACCTGCCGGTGCTGCTGGAATTCCTGTCGTCGCGTCCCTTCGCGGAAGTGCAGGAAACCTTGGCGGACGCGGCGCATATCCTTGACGCTCTCGGCGCACGGCTCGTCCGTCGCGAAAGCAGATATGCTGCCGCGTTCGCCGCCCTTTTGCAGCTTTCAGGCCGCACGGCGGATGCCGAGGCAGTGGCCGGGATGTTGGCGCAGCCCGACGACGACCCGACGGACCTCGCCGCGCTCGATGCGGTCTGGCAGGAGGCCGAGGTCACCTTCGGCCCTGATCCGAACGCCGGATGCCCGCAAGTCAGAGACATGCTTGCCAACATGGGCGGGCCTGCGGGCTTTGCCGAGGGCACAACCCTGAACAGGAGCGCATGACATGTTCGGCACCTTCGACTTCAACTTCGTCATCTTCGGGGTCATGCCCTACGTCGCCCTGACGGTCTTCCTTGTGGGGTCCATCGCGCGCTACGAACGCGATCCCTTCACCTGGAAAAGCTCGTCCAGCCAACTCCTGCGCCGCAAGCAGCTGATCTGGGGGTCGATCCTGTTCCACGTCGGCATCCTGACCGTGTTCTTCGGCCACCTCGTCGGGCTCTTCACGCCGATCTGGGTGCTGGATGCCCTTGGTATTCCCTATGGGTTGAAGCAATGGATGGCGGTCCTTGTCGGCGGGCCTGCGGGTATCGCCGCGCTGATCGGCTCGACGATGCTCCTGCACCGCCGCCTTGCCGATCCGCGGATCCGCGTGACTTCGACGTTCCCTGACATCCTGATCATGGGGCTGATCTGGCTTCAGCTGGCCATCGGCCTGCTCACGATCACCCAGACGCTGCAGCACATGGACGGGTCGGAAATGGTCCGCTTCATGACCTGGTCGCAAAGCGTGGTCAGCTGGAACCTCAATGCCTGGGTCACGGTGGTTGACGTGCACTTGCTCTACAAGCTGCATATCTTTCTCGGCCTGATCATCACGATGCTGTTTCCGTTCACGCGGCTGGTTCACATCTGGTCGGGCTTTGCGGCACCGTTCCGCTACCTGCTGACGCGGCCGGGCTACCAGATCGTGCGCTCGCGCCGCCGCCGTCCGCTCGAGGAGCGCCGCCGTGCCTTCGACGGGCTCCAGTCCGGGCGAGGTGCCACGGCCGCCGCCCCATCGACGACTGCGGCGGAGTGATCGCGATGAACGTGGCCCTGTTCCCCGATGTCGTCGTGAACGGCGAAACCATCCCCTCGGCGGCCATCGCCGCCGAGGCCCAGAACCACGGCGCCCCGAGGGACAAGCCCGGCATCGCCTGGCGCAAGGCGGCGCAGGCGCTGACGATCCGCGCCCTCTTGTTGCAGGAGGCGCGGGCGCGCGGGCTGGTTCCCGACCCGGTTGAGCTGGCACCCGGGCGCTTCGAGACCGAAGACGAAGCCCTGATCCGCGCCCTTCTGGACGACGCGCTGACCATTGCGCCGGTGACGGAAGACGCCGTTCATGCCGAATGGGCAAAGGGTCCCGACCGCTACCGGTCCGCGCCGCTCTGGGATGTGTCGCATATACTGTGCGCCTGCGACCCGCGCGACGAGGAGGAGCGCATTGCGGCGGAAGCTCGGGCGAAGGCGTTGCTGGCGCGGCTGCACGATGATCCGCGGAGCTTTGCCATCGCGGCACGCCAGAGCGATTGCGCATCGAAGGCATCAGGTGGGCATCTGGGCCAGGTCGGACCGGGCGATACGGTGCCGGAGTTCGAGCAAGCACTCCGCGCGCTGTCCGAAGGCGGAATGACGCTTGCGCCTGTCCTCTCGCGGCATGGCTGGCACATCATCAGGCTGAACGCCACGGCGCCCGGACAGGTGCTGCCCTACGAGGCCCTGCGCCCGAGGATCGCGCGAGCGCTGGAGAAGGCGGCCTGGGCGCGGGCGTCACGGGCGTTCATCGAAGCACTGGCCGAAGGCGCGCAGATCAGCGGCGCGAGCCTTGCGCCGATCTGAGCCGCACGAAAGAGCACGCCATGAAACAGCCAGAGCCAGTACGGCGTGGGAGCGGTCCCTCTCCGAGCGATCCGGCCCTGCTTGGCAGGCCACTTGATTTCCTCTTCGAGGATCACCTGCGCGAACGAGATATCTGCGCTCTGGTCGACTGGCTGGCCGGGTCCGTCGCGTTCGAGCGGCAGGCCGCGCTGACCATTTTGCGCTTCCTCAACGAGGAGTTGAACGTCCACCTGCGTGACGAGGCCGAGGACCTGTTCCCGCTCCTGGCGCAGCGCTGCACGGCCGAGGATGCCATCGAAGGCGCGATCGACCGGATCAAGGTCGACCAGACCGAAGCCGCACGCTTGTTGCCCGAGGTTCGTGCCATCCTCGGCCGCTGTCTCGACACCGGGTCAGACCTGACGGTCGAGGACGGGGCATTGCTGTTGCGGTTCACCGGCCACATGCGTCGCCACCTTGTGGCCGAGAACGCGATCCTGTTGCCGATCGCCCGCGCGCGCCTGACGCAGCAAGACCTTCGGGACCTCTCGCAAAGGATGCGCTCGCGTCGCGGACTTGCGCCCATTGGGGAGGCAACGGATGCTGAGTGATCTCCTCGAACGCAATCGGGACTGGTCTGCGCGGCGACAGGCGCAGGAACCGGGCTACTTCACGCGGCTCGCGGCGCAGCAGGCGCCCGAGTACTTCTGGATCGGCTGTTCTGACAGCCGGGTTCCCGCAAACGTCGTTGCCGGGCTCGACCCGGGAGAGGTGTTCGTCCACCGCAACGTCGCCAACATCGTTCATTCGTCGGACATGAACCTGCTGTCCGCGCTGGAATTTGCGGTCGAGGCGCTCGGCGTCCGCGAGATCATCGTCTGCGGGCACTACGGCTGTGGCGGGGTCAAGGCCGCGACCGAGGACTTGCCGCATGGCCTGGCCGATCACTGGCTCGAGCCGATCAGACGCCTTGCGCGCAGCTATGCGGTCGACCTGACGCGGGAACCCGACGCCGAGGCGCGGCGCGACCGTCTGGCCGAGTTGAACGTGGTCGAGGGCGTCCGGCGCGTGTGCGAGACCCCGATCATGCAGAAGGCATGGGCGCGGGGCGCGAGGATCCGTGTGCATGGCCTGATCTACGGACTGAGGGACGGCCGCCTGAGAGACCTCGACTGCAGCATCGGCCCGGGCCATTTCAGACAGGAGGCGGCACTATGACGATCCATCATGTCCTTGCGTCACCGGGATGCGGCTGCGACGGGCAGGATTCGATCAAGTCCTTGATCGGCATCGACGAAGCCTTGCGCCTGATTGCGGTGCATGTGGCCCCGGTGGGCAGGACCGAGGCGGTTTCGCTTGACCGGGCGTCGGGCAGGATCCTCGCCCGGCCTGTCCGGTCACGGTCCATGGTCCCGCCGTTCGACAACGCCGCCATGGATGGCTACGCGGTCGTGACCGGGGCCCTCGCGGGGGAAGGCCCCTGGGTGCTTCCGGTCGTCCAGCGCGTTTCTGCGGGGCAGAGCGAGGCCCGGCCCGTGTCCGGTGCGGTGGCGGCGCGCATCTTCACCGGGGCCCCTGTCCCGCAGGGTGCCGATGCAATCGTGATGCAGGAAGACGTGGTCCGAAACGGCGACGCCGTCCAAATCGGTCGCCGCCCCGCGGCCGGCCAGAACATTCGTCGCGCGGGCAGCGACATGGCCGCAGGCGCCACGCTGCTGGCCGGCGGCAGTCGTCTCGGGCCGCGCCAGATCGCCGCTTGCGCGGCGGCAGGTGCCGGCGTGATCCGCGTCCGCCCGCGGCTTCGCGTCGCTCTCCTGGTGACAGGCGACGAAGTGAGGAAGGCAGGTGCATCCCGATCGGCCGCGGAAATCTGGGACGTCAACACGCCGATGCTCTCTGCTCTGCTCACCGGTGCGGGCCAGCGCCTTGTCGCCGTGGCGCAGGGCGCCGACAGCAGGGCGGGCCTGGCACGGCAGCTCCAAGACCTGGCAGCGCGCG
Source organism: uncultured Rhodobacterales bacterium (assembly GCA_964473055.1). Taxonomy (GTDB): domain Bacteria; phylum Pseudomonadota; class Alphaproteobacteria; order Rhodobacterales; family Rhodobacteraceae; genus UBA996. The sequence goes on from CAYYOE010000140.1 coordinate 4,583, forward strand.
CCGACCTCGTCCTGACCACCGGCGGACTGTCGGTAGGGGAAGAAGATCACGTCAAGCCGGCGCTCGCGTCCATTGGGGCGCAGTTCATCTTCAGCGGCGTTGCGATGAAGCCGGGTAAGCCGGTTTCGTTCGGGCGCATCGGGTCCGCATTCTGGCTTGGCCTGCCGGGCAATCCGCTGGCGGCCTTCGTCACGTGGCAAGTGTTCGGGACAGCGTTGGACCGCGGGCTGACCGGAGAAGCAGGGGGCGGCACCGCCCGCCGGCACGTCGTCATCGCCGACCGCATTCGCCGCAAGCCGGGTCGCTGCGAGTTGAGGCCCGCAACGCTTGCGGGGTTCGATGGCCATGGCCGAGAGGTCGTCGCCTTCGAGGACGCCACCCATTCGGGTCGGGTCGGTCGCCTGCCCATGGCGGACGGCCTGATGTTCCTTCCCGCCGAGGCGGAGGATCTGCCCGCCGGCGCATTGGTCGAGTTCCAGCCTTTCTGCCGGACATGAGGAGCCGACACATGACGATTGCCTTCACCATGGCGCCGGGGCGCGGCGATACCGACCGGCTCCTTGAAGGACTGGCGACCGATCTCGCTGCCCGCGGGTATCACTGCATCGGTACTGTCCAGATCAACAGCACCCGCGCCGACGCGGGACCCTGCGACATGGATGTTCGCGTACTGCCCGATGGGCCCGTCCTGCGCATAAGTCAGGACCTCGGCCCTTCCGCGCGCGGTTGCCGCCTTGACCCGGGCGCCCTCGAAACGGCCGCAGGACTGGTCGCGGCGCGGCTGTCAGCGGGTGCGGATCTGCTCATCATCAACAAGTTCGGAAAACACGAGGCGGACGGGCGCGGGTTTCGCGATGTTATCGCGCATGCCGTGGCGATGGATGTGCCCGTGCTTGTCGGCCTGAATGCGTTGAATCGCGCGGCGTTCGAAGCCTTTGCAGGCGGCCTCGCCGCCGAGGTCCCACCCGAGCGCCGCGCGATCGAAGTCTGGCTCGAGGAGGCGGTCGGTGCCGCACGCGAGACGGCCTGACCGCTGAATGCGCGAGGTCCCGACCGTTCGGGGTTGGGCGGTTTGCCGATAACGCTCGTCTCGCGGCAGACCGGGTACAATCGCCCCAAAAAGCCGCTATCTTCACGGAACGGATTCGGTCCGGTGTCGCGGTTCGTCCTGGCTCAGGGGGCGACAGACCCGCAGATGGCGCAGGAAATCTCCGGACCCGGCACAGGATCGTGTCGCGTTGTCGCGACAGCGTCACGAATGGTGGTCATACCGGCGAGATGTTGACCGCTGCCGGCCACCGGCGCGTCGACATTCGACCGGAAGAGAGGGGGCACCGACATGGCGATCTGGATCAATGAATTCCACTACGACAACGAGGGCACCGATACGGGTGAGTTCATCGAGATTGCCGGTCCTTTGGACACCGATCTGAGCGGCTGGTCGATCGTGCTCTACAACGGGGCGAACGGTCAGAGCTACAACACGGCAAGCCTGACCGATGCCATTTTCACCGGCGTCGTGAACGGGATCGGGTTCTGGACGGTGTCCTACCCGGTGAACGGGATCCAGAACGGCTCCCCCGACGGTATCGCGCTGGTCGATGCGGGTGGGAACGTCGTCGAGTTTCTGAGCTATGAAGGCACCTTCGCCGCGATCGACGGACCAGCCGCCGGCCTGATCTCAACCGATATCGGTGTCGAGGAGACCGGCACAACTCCGACCGGATTTTCGCTTCAGCGCATCGGCGAAGGCAGGACAGCCGCGGATTTCGCGGTCTGGGCCGCGCCTGCGCCGGAAACCCGAGATGCTGCAAACGCCGGCCAGATCATCGCGCCCGACGGTGGCGGCGGTCCGGTGCCGGGCGGGGTCTTCTCGGCCGAAGCCGCCTTTACGCTGCAACTCTTCCATGTCGCCGATCAGGAAGGCGGGATCGCCGCTCTGACCGATGCGGACAATTTCTCGGCGGTTCTGAATGCCCTTCGCGCGCAGGACATAGACGGCGACGGCGTCGCGGGCTATGCCGCCACGCTGACGCTCTCCTCGGGTGACGCCTACATTCCCGGCGTGTTCTTCGCTGCCTCCGAGACGATCTTCGGCGCGCCCGGCGTCGCTGACATCCTGATCCAGAACGAACTCGGGATTCAGGCCATCGCCTTCGGCAACCACGAATTCGACCAGGGCACCGCGCTGCTGAACACCCTCATCACGGGGGGCGGTCTGCCAGGTTTCTCCGGCACGGCTTTCCCCTACCTCTCCACCAACCTCGATTTCTCGACCGATGCGAACCTCGCGGCCCTCGTGGTGGCGGGCGGGCAGGCGCCTCTGGCCGCCACGATCTCGTCGTCGGTGGTGCTCGAGGCGGACGGTGAGCCGATCGGGGTTATCGGGGCGACAACGCCCACCCTCGGCACGATCTCCTCTCCCGGCGGTGTCGGCATCTTCCCGGGTGGCTTCGGCGGGACCCCGACCTCGGCGGACCTCGACGCACTCGCGGCGATCATCCAGCTGGAAGTGGACGTCCTGCACGCCCAGGGTATCGACAAGATCGTGCTGCTGGCACACATGCAGCAGATCGGGATCGAGGAGGCCCTCGCCACCCGTCTGTCCGGCGTCGACATCATCGTCGCCGGGGGGTCGAACACGCGGCTCTTCGATGCAGACGACACCCAGCGCCCCGGCGACAGCGTGCAAGGGACCTATCCGAAGTTCATCACCGATGCCGATGGCAACCTCACCGCGCTGGTGAACACGGACGGCAACTACAAGTATGTCGGCCGCCTCGTCATCGACTTCGACGCCAACGGCAACGTTCTTCCGGGCTATGACCCGACGATCTCGGGCGCCTACCGCACCGATGCCGAGGGCGTCGCGGCGCTTGGCGCGGAAGGGCTGGTGGACCCCGAGATCGACGCCATCACCGATGCCCTCGAGCAGGTGATCGTCGCGCAGGACGGAAACTTCTTCGGCATCACGGACGTGTTCCTGAACGGAACGCGCGGGTCCGTGCGGACGCAGGAAACCAACCTCGGCAACCTTACCGCCGATGCCAACCTCGCCTACGCGCAGGCGATCGACCCCACGGTTGTCCTCTCGATCAAGAACGGAGGCGGGATCCGCAACAACATCGGTCGCACCGAGGTCCTGCCCGGCACGACCGAGCCCGCCTTCCTGCCCCCGGCGGGCAACCCGCTGGCGGGCAAGCCCGAGGGCGGGATCAGCCAGACGGACATCCAGAACGCGCTGTCCTTCAACAACGGGCTCAGCATCCTCGACGTGACCC
>CAYYOE010000141.1:0-7830 GCA_964473055.1 uncultured Rhodobacterales bacterium
CTGGCGCAGAACGTCACCTTCGAGAGCCCGGTGCGCTTCGAGGGGACGGTGACGATGCCGGCCGACCGCCGCCTGTCGCTGACGCGCAACTTCGACCTGCCGACCTATGCGGCGGCCTTCAACGACGAGGTCGAGGGGTTCCGGCGCGGGTATCAGGCGCTGTTGAACTTTTCCGATCATGTGGAGTTCGACCTGCGCGGCCGCCGGATCGAGGTATCGGCCCCCATCGACATGGGCACGGCGGCGGGCGTGCCGACCTACGAGATCCGCCGCGTCATCCGCAATGGGCAGTTCAACGTGCAGCCCGGCCCGGCCTGGGACCTGGCCAGCGTGACCTCGACCGCCAGCTACGCGGCGGCGAACCCCTTGCGCCTGACCGCCGTGCAGAACGCGGCGAACATCCCGGTGGGTGCGCGCGTGTCGGGCACCGGCGTGGGGCGCGAGGTCTATGTGTCCGAGGTGAATGCCGCGGCGCAGACCGTTACGCTGTCGGCGCCGCTGTTCGGCCCCGCTGGCACACAGACCTACACCTTCACGCGTTACCGCTATGTGCTGGATTTCTCGGGGTTCCAGGTGTTGTCGCGGCTGTCGCTGGACAGCATCGACTTCAACTGCGGCGGCCATGCCAGCGGCCTGATGCTGGCCCCCGCGGGCGAGAACATCGAACTGCGCGACTGCACCTTCACACGACCGAAGGACCGCGGCATCACCTCGCCGGGGCTGGGGTGCCAGGGGCTGATGGTGGACCGCTGCCAGTTCATCTCGAACGAACAGGCGCTGCCCGCGGTCGACCGCACCTCGGTCGGGCTGAACGTGAACGCCAACGACCTGAAGCTGCGAAACTGCCGGTTCCAGCGGATGGGCACGACGGCGGTGCTATCGGGATCGGGGCACCTGATCCTGGGCAACCACTGGTTCCAGGGCGACGACCAGCCCGCATCGACACGGGTAGCCGGGATCGTGTTCGCCACGACCAACGTGAAGTCGATCGTGACGGGAAACTACGTCGACAACAGCTTCATCGAATGGGCGAACGAACACGACGCGGAGCCCGACTTCTCGAACGAGTTCTCGTTCGGCGGGCTGACGATCACCGGCAACATCTTCACGGTGAATGGCGTGCAGCCGTGGTTCCGGTGGCTGGTGGTCAAGCCGATGGGGCCGGGTCACTACATCCAGGGGCTGAGCGTGACGGGCAACGTGTTCCGGTCGATCAACGGGCCGGTGGACCGGGTCGAGGGGCTGGACGCGTCGGTCGCCGGGCTGGATTTCGGGCGGATGCGCAACATCGAGTTCTCGGCCAATACGTTCAACGCGGTGACCCAGCCGACGATCAACCCGTCCACGCTGGAATTCACCAACAACACCAACGCCAGCATCTGGACGCTGGATGTGTCGGGCTACCTGCCCTTCGGCGGCTGGTCGCGGACCGTGGAATCGGTCGTGACCGAGGGGGCGATCCGCAATGCATCGAACGCCGTGGTGTTCGGGATGCCCTGGGTCACGGTGAACCACGGGGCGCAGTCGAACCAGATCCGGCTGAACTGGCCGGAACCGGTGCGCGGGACCGTGGTGGTGACCAGTCGGGTGGACAAGCCGATCTAGCGCCGCCACCTTCGACGGGCCGCGGGGGGGCGCCATCGGGCGTCCCTTCTGCTATTGCCCCAGATCGGCCGGGGTCAGCACGAAGGCGCGTCCGAAGCCGCCGTTCAGGTGCGCGCCCGTCGGCGCAAGGCGCGCGAAGGCAAAGTCCGCCAGGTCGGCATAGATCCTGGCCTTGGGATGGCGCTGCAGCCAGTCCGCGCGCAGTGCGGCATGTTCGGGTGATTCCCGCGCCACGAACGCGGCATGGGCGAGCAAGGTCAGGCGCGGATGGGTCAGCGCGTCGCCCTTCGGCCCGGGCTCGCCGAGAAGGAGGGAACAGGCAGGGTTCACCCGTAGCGACCGGGTGTGGTGCGACAGGGCCGAGACGAACAGGACCACCGAACCGTCCTGCCGCCCCATGACCGCCACGCGCGACACGAATGGGGCGGCTGTGTCGGGATCTGATACGCCCAGCGCGCCGTGACGCGCCTCCACGATCAGGGCGCAGGCCAGCGCGCGGGCCTCGGCATCGGTGGGACGGATCGGGGACGGGACATCGGGCATGCCGGTGTATCGCCTGTGCGCTGGCGCAGAGGCAAGGTGCGGTGCGGGACTTGGCGCGGCGTCGCACCTGCGCCATATGGCCCGGTATGATGACAAAGCCGTTGCTGTCCGCCCTGACGCTCGACACCCGGGAGGGGCTGCCCGAGGCACTTCGCGTGCTGGTCGCCGACTATCCGCGCGATGGCTGGGCTGCACATCCGCACTTCGAGGGGCTGGTCGCCTTCTGGCTGTCGCGACACCAGATGTTCCGCGACCTGATGCGGATGATCGCCACCGACGCCGAGGCGGCCATGGACCGGCGGATCGGAGGACGGGACTATGCGATGCGCCTGTCGCAGCTTGGCAGCGGGCTGATCCAGAACCTGCACGGCCACCACCAGATCGAGGACCATCACTATTTCCCGGTCCTGCGGCAGCAGGACGCCCGCGTTGCGACGGGGTTCGATCTGCTGGACGCCGATCACCACGCGCTTGACGGGCTGATCGCAGGCTTTGCGGAGGCCGCGAACGGGGCGATCCGGGCGGTCGATGACCCGGCGCGCCTGACCGACCGCGCGGCGGCCCTGGCCACCTGCATGGCCGACTTCCAGCGGATGCTGGGCCGTCATCTGGAGGATGAGGAAGACCTGATCGTTCCCGTCATCCTGAAGTCCGGGGGCGCGGGACTGGGCTGATCACGACGGAGCGGACGCGGACCTTGCGGCCCGCGACGGCCCCTGTCTCGGTGCCGCCCTTCCGGGCGGTCACTTCGGGTTGCCTCCGGCGGGAGGTATTTGGGCAAGGGTGAAGGGGCAGAACAGGCACGGGCGATGTGCTAGGCTGCCGCACAGGGAGGACCGCCATGCTGACCATCGACCGCGCCACGCCCCGCCAGACCGTCATCACGACTTTCGAGGTCTCGCCCGGCCTGTGCCAGGATCTGGTCGAGGCCCTGATGGAAACCCTGGAAGCGTTCATACGCCATCAACCGGGGTTCATCGCCGCCGCGGTACATGTCAACGATGCCCAGACGCGGGTCGCCAACTATTCGCAATGGGCCCAGCGCGAGGACTTTCTGGCCATGCTGCGCCACCCCGAGATGCGCGCCCGCACCCGCCGGCTGTCCGACCTGTGTCACAGGTTCGAACCGGTGATGTACGACGTGGCGGATGTCTTTGGTTGACCGCCGCGCAGCCGCGACGTCCTAGGACCGACGGCCGAGCGCCGCTGAGACCCAGTCCTTAACGGTGCCCGCGGGACGTGCGCAGGTCAGGATTGGCCAGCCGTCCGGCGTGGTCTTACCCGTCGCGCCGAACCCGGCCTCGCCCAGGATACGGCGCGACGCGCGGTTGTCCGGGTGAACTCGCGCCCAGAGGGACTGCAGGCCCGGATGGCGTGCAAAGGCCATCGGCACCGACTTCACCGCGATCCGCCGACCGAAACCCCGCCCCCAGTGCGCCCGGCCCAGCCAATAGCTGAACTCGGCCGACGTGGGCGCAGAGGCCGACGGTTCGGGGGAATCCCATTGCAACCGCACCTGTCCGATCGGCTCTCCCTGCCAGATTGCCGCGCGCACTTCGTGGAAGGTCGTGACCTGCGCCACGGCGAGCAGGTCGCGCGCGACCTGTTCTGACAGATCGCCCGGAAACGGCTCGGGCAGGTAGCGCCAGACGTCGGGGTCGGACAACAGGGCCCGGAATGCCGGCAGATCGGCGTCTTCCCAGCGACGGAAGCTGATGTTCAGGACAGGCCGCTCAGGCCGGGTCGCGCGCCACGTCCGCACATCGAGGCGGACCCAGCCCTGCAGGACCGGGTCGAAGCCGATGGGGGCGCCCTGCGCACGGCAGGTCGCGACCTCTTCGGGAGACAGAACGCGGCGGTCGGGTGTGGGCGGAACGGGGATGGCCGGTAGGTCTTCGGTCATGCGGTGTACTCCCAGAGGGTTGTCCGGTGGGCAGTGCCTGCAAAGACACAATAGGATTGGAATGGCCCAAAACCAAACGAATATGGCGTTATCTGGCGGTAAATCCGCAGCGTCGGCGGCAATTGCCATGTCCGGGCGGCGTCGCTGCAATCAGAAGTCGAGCCAAACCCCCAGCCTCAACGCCTGCGTGTCGTCCCCGGCCAGTCCGACAATTGCCCCTGCCTCGACCTTCGCGACCGACCCGACGTCGCGCACGATCGTCGCCTGCACGCGGGCATACGATTCTCCCGCAAAGGGTGCCCCGGTCTGCAGTTGCAGAACCGTCGCCAGGCCTTCCATGGGGCGCAGGCCCACTGTGGCGTCCAGTTTCCATGCCAGATCGACACCATCGCCGGTGACAACGGGCACCGACAGGTCGGCAAGCGCATCCGCGGCGACCCAGCCGCTGCCCCAACCGGTCTCGATCCCGCGTCCCCAGTGGGCGCCGAAACGCGCGAGAGGCCGGGCCTGCCCAAGACCCGGGGCATCGACAAGGCCGCGGTTCCCGGCAACGGCAAGCCCGCCGCCGAAGGACAGGGCAAACCGGTTCGGGCCCGATCCGTCGTCGATCGGCCGGCGCAGCGAAAGCGCCGCCGACCAGTCGGAGCCGTCGACCTTGCCGCCCGCATCCAGAACGGCGGTCCAGCGCCGCGGCAGGCCGCGTTCGGCATAGAGACCCGTGAACGCGGGCCCATCGCTGCGGATCTCGGTTCCGAAGGACAGGAATGTGCGTCCGTCTTCGCGAGGCCAGGCGCCAGAGATCGACGCCTGGGGCAGGCACCCCAGGGCCAGTGCGACCGCACTGAACCTCCAGCGAACAGGATGCTGCACCAATCGACGTTCCGCCGTTGCGTCCCTGAGGGGAACATAGACCGGCGAATACGCGCATGGCGCGCATGGCCTTCGGTTTCCCCGCACATGGTGCCCGGTCGCCACAGCCGCCGGTCAGGCACGCAGGCACCGCGAGGGCTTTTCCATGCTGCCGCAGCTTGATAGGCGCTGAACATGGACATCGACGACCGCGAACTGATCCGTCTGATCCGCGCCGATCACGCTGCACGGGGTGCGCCCGTGTCGCGGCTGGGGTATTTCTGCGCACCGTTCAGGCCCGGCGACGGACCGCTTTCGGACTGTGTCGTGAAGGTCTACCGTGGACTGACCGACCGCGCGGCGCTTGACCGGCTGGAGGCTGCACATGCGGCCTATGTGAAGATCCTTGCCGAGGGCGACGTCCCCCTGCCCGAGACCGCGTTCCGGCTGATCGAGGCCGACGTGGGTGTCCTGCCGGTCATCGTGCAGCGCGCCCTGCCGGCCGCGTCGATGATGCGCACCCGGATGATCGAGGACACCCGGCCCGAGACGCTGGCGCATATGGAATCCGCCGGGCAGGTGATCGCGCGGTTCTGGGACCGGGTGGCGGGGCACCCGGACCGCGTCGGATTCCACCCTTCGATCCGCAACTTCGCCGTGGTCGACGGGCGGGCCGTGTTCTTCGACACCTTCCCCCCCCTGATAGGCTATTCGCGTGAAGAGATGGGGCGGATCCTGCTGGCATTCTCGTCGCGGCGGCTGATCCGCGTGGTCGGGCCGCTGGCGCGGGCGACCGTTACCGGGATCCAGGACGAATGGTATTCGCCGGCAGAGACGGTGGTGGGTCTGGTGGGCAGCGCCTGTCGCCTGCGCCCGGACGATGCGGCAGCCTACCTGGACTGGGGGCGCGATTTCGCGGCCCGCGCCATGCCGACGCATGCCGCCGAAATCGGCACGGGGCTTGACCGTCCACCCCGCCTGCCGGGATGGTGGACGGGGTTCCGGAGGCTGTTGGGCCTGCAGGGCGCGCCCAACGTCTGAGCCGCCCGAGGCCGCCCATTCAGCGCGACAATCCTTTCGGGACCTCAATATTGTGAAAGATTCGTAACCTGATGTGCTCGTGATGTCGTGTCGCGTTGCGGCATCCCGGTCGGCATGCAAACATCTGGTCGTCGGGCCAGACCCGATCACATTTTCGCCCGGGAATGGTCTTTGCCGTGTCATGCTGACGGGTTGAGAACTGCTGGTAGTGGCGTGGGTTCGGCCGCGGCGGCAGCGCGGCGTTGACATACAAGGGACCCGGCGAAGAAGATTCGAAGCTGTGTTCGGGCATGTTTCGGTAGTGGCGAGTTGGGCATGACAAGTGATAACAATGACATAGCGGTTCAGGCGACGGACATCGCCATCGTCGGCATGTCCGCGCACCTGCCGGGCGCGGGCTCGGTCGAGGATTACTGGCGTCTTCTGCGCGAGGGGCGCGAGGCGATCCGCAGACTGTCCGAGGACGACTTGCGCGAGGCCGGGGAATCGCCCGCCCGCATGAAGAAGCCGAACTATGTGCCCTCGGCAGCCGTGCTGGACGGGTTCGAGAAGTTCGATGCCGAGTTCTTCGCGCTGTCGCCCATCGACGCGGCGGTGATGGACCCCCAGCACCGCCAGTTCCTGGAATGCGCCTGGGAGGCGTTCGAGGACGCGGGCCACCCGCCGGAATCCTTCGACGGCCGCATCGGCGTGTTCGCGGGCTGCGGCATGGGCAGCTATTTCTACTTCAACCTGTGTTCGAACCCCGATCTGGTGAAGAACACGGGCATGTTCCTGTTGCGCCATACCGGCAACGACAAGGATTTCCTGTCCACCCGCGTCAGCCACATCTTCGACCTGAAGGGTCCGTCGATCAGCGTGCAGACGGCGTGTTCGACAAGCCTTGTTGCGGTGCATCTGGCCAGCCAGTCGCTATTGTCGGGCGAATGCGACATGGCGATCGCGGGCGGCGTGACGGTGGAACTGCCGCACGGGCGGGGCTACCTGTTCCAGGACGGCGAGATCCTGTCGCCCGACGGCCATTGCCACGCCTTCGACCACCGCGCGCAGGGCACGGTGTTCGGGTCGGGTGCGGCGGTGGTCCTGCTGCGCCGGGCCGAGGATGCGATTGCCGACGGCGACCATATCTGGGCGATCATCAAGGGCACCGCGATCAACAACGACGGGGCGGCCAAGGCGGGATACCTCGCGCCGTCGGTCGACGGGCAGGCGGCGGCGGTGGCCGAGGCCATCTCGATCGCGGGCGTGACGCCCGACACCATCGGCTATGTTGAATGCCACGGCACCGGCACCTACTTGGGCGACCCGATCGAGGTGGCGGCGTTGACGCAAGCCTACCGGCGCGGCACCGATAAGCGGGACTATTGCCGGATCGGCAGCGTGAAGACGAACATCGGGCATCTGGACACGGCGGCGGGGGCGGCCAGCCTGATCAAGGCGTCGCTGGCGCTGCACCATGGGGAAATGCCCCCGTCCCTGAACTTCGAGGCGCCGAACCCCGCCATCGACTTCGACGGTTCGCCCTTCAGCGTCAACGACCGGCTGACGCCGTTTCCGCGACTGGGGGCGCCGCGCCGGGCCGGGGTGAACAGCCTGGGCGTCGGCGGCACCAACGCCCATGCCATCGTGCAGGAGGCGCCCGAACGCGAGGCTTCGGGCGAGAGCGACTGGCCGTTCCAGCCGCTGGTGATCTCGGCCCGCTCCAAGGCAGCACTGGATGCTGCCTCTGCCCGGCTGGCCACGCACCTGCGCGCGCACCCCGAACAGCCGCTGGCCGATGTGGCCTGGACGCTGAAGCACGGGCGGCGGGCGTTCGACCATCGCCGGGTGGTGGTGGCCGAGACGCACGAGGAAGCCGCCGCGCTGCTGGAGCAGGGCAGCCGCGACCG
>CAYYOE010000142.1:0-7830 GCA_964473055.1 uncultured Rhodobacterales bacterium
GCGCTGGGGCTGGACGCGGCCGACCGGCGTTACCTCGCGGCCATCGCCGAGAACTATGGCGGCGGGCCGGTCGGGGTGGAGACGCTGTCAGCGGCTCTGTCCGAGGCGCGTGACAGTATCGAGGACGTGATCGAGCCGTTCCTGCTGCAGCAGGGCTTCGTGGCGCGCACCCCGCGGGGGCGGATGCTGACGATGCGGGCCTGGGGCCACCTGGGCCTGCCCCCGCCCGAGCCGAAGGGCGGCGGGCAGGGCAGCCTGTTCGAAGGGTAGCGCGGTGCCGCACCACGAACGAGGACCGACCCCGGCCGCCGATTCCGTGACGATCACCCTGGCGGGCGAGTCGCTGGTGCTGTTGCCATCCGGGGCCGCCTTTTGGCCCGCTCACGGGATGCTCGTCGTGGCCGACCTGCACCTGTGCAAGTCCGAGCGCCGCGCCCGGCGCTGGGGCGCGATGCTGCCTCCCTACGAGACGCGGGAAACCCTGTCCCGCCTCGATGCCGCGATCGCTGCGGCGCGGCCAGCGACGGTCCTGTGCCTGGGCGACAGTTTTGACGACACGATTGCCGCCGAGGCGCTGACCGAGGACGAGGCGCTGTGGCTGACGCGGTTGCAGGCGGGGCGCGGCTGGATCTGGGCTGCCGGCAACCATGACCCCGCGCCCCTTTCGGTGGGCGGCACCCATGTGGCCGAGCATCGCGCGGGGCCGCTGGTGTTCCGCCACATCGCGCAGCGAGTTTCCGGTCCGGGCGACCCGTCAGGTGAGGTTTCGGGCCATTTTCATCCGAAAGTGCGGTTGGCGCTCGGCGGTGCGGGCGTCAGCCGCCCCGCGTTCCTGTGCGATGCGCGCCGCCTGATCCTGCCTGCCTTCGGCGCCTATACCGGCGGGTTGTCTGCCCTTGATCCCGCCCTGTCCGGCCTGTTGTCGCCGGACGCGCAGGTGGTCCTGACCGGGCGCCCGATGGCGTGCCTGCCGTTGTCGGCGGTTCACTCGGCCGCCGCCAGCCGTTCCGGTTCAAGGCCGCCCAGAAGCCCGGCCGCCTTGGCCCGGACGCGATAGCCGCGGCTGACCGGTACCGTGGATCCGTCGACGAGATCGAGCACGATCCTTGTTCCCTGCCGCCGCGCCCGCGCGACTGCGGCCAGGGCCACCCAGTGCGACCGGTGCACCTGCGCGCCCGGGATGCCCTCGACCTCGGCCATCGCATCCGACAGCCGCAGCAAGAGCGACTTGCGCGCCCGCCGGGTGACGACATCGACATAGTGATCGCGGGCCGACAGGCGCAGCACCTCGGTGCAGGGCAATCCGTCCAGCCTGGACAGCAGACGCGGCGGCGCTGCAACGGGTTCGACGACCGCGGTCGGAGGGTCTTGGGGCGGAACGATGCTTGCAAGGTCTTCCGCTGCCGTCCGCCCGAGCACCCACCGCACGCAGTTCACGCAGACCGAGACGATCGCGACCAGTCCGCCCAGCCAGATCAGCACTTCGCCCGTCGTGCCGGTCGCCTGGCCGATATGGCGGACGATCAGGTAGAGGACCGGTGTGTAGGCCACCGTCATCAGCGCTGCGGGCAACACGACGATGCTGAGCGCCGAAGGTGTCCGCGCCCAGGATGCGGCCAGGTAACGGGTGACGTAGCCGAAGGGAATCGAGGTAAAGACAACCAAGCCCCAGTAGCCGAGCCGCAAAGGCAGGGACATGCCGTCGTAGGTGCCGAAAGGGCCGGCAAGGGCCAGGACGATGCTGACGGACAGGCCAACCACCACTGTGACCGGCGCAGTCACCCGCGCCAGGACGATGCCGACAAGTCCGCGTATCGTCACGAAATTCCTCCTTTCGGTTCCGAATCTTACCGTGGACCCTGCGTCAACTCAACCATTCGGGTCGAATGTTGCAAGCGTCGTCACCGCGGCGGTTTTTCCCATCAATTGCGACATTGATTCTTTGCTTATATAAGTGATAAATGAATTATGGATCTGAACGCGTCCTTCGCGGCCCTGTCCGACCCGACACGCCGGGCCATCCTTGCACGGCTGGCACAGGGCGAGGCAACGGTGGGCGAACTTGCGGCGCCCCTGCCGATCAGCCAGCCCGCGGTGTCCCAGCACCTGAAGGTGCTGGAGCGGGCGGGGCTGGTCCTGCGCCGCGTCGACCGCCAGCGCCGGCCCTGTCGCCTGAACCCCGAGGCCCTGCCTGCCCTGGAAGACTGGCTGGCGGCGCTGCGCCGCGCGCTGGAGGCGAACTATGCCCGGCTTGATGCGCTTCTTGCCGAACCCGAAACCCGAACTGACAGGACTGCCCATGCCGCCCCTGAAGATGACCCTTGATGGCGAGACCGGCCTGACCATCACGCGCCGCTTCGCTGCATCCCCGGACCGCGTCTGGGACGCGCATTTCCAGCCAGACCTCGCCCGCCGATGGCTGGGCGGCTACGAGGGCTGGCAGATGACCGACTGCACCATCGACGCGCGCCCGGGCGGGACCATGCGCATGGCATGGGTGGGCCCCGATGGCGGGGGGTTCCACATCCTGGCGCGGTTCCTGGAGGTCGCGCCGAAGCGGCGGACCCTGCATGTGGAGCAGATGTTCATGCCCGATCCGACGCCCGAGAACCGGATCGAGACGCTGTTTGAGGCCGATGGCGACGGCGGGACGCTGCTGACCCTGCACATGCAGGTGCCGGACACGGCCACGCGGACGGCGATGCTGGACACGGGCATGATCGACGGGATGGAGTGGAGCTATTCCCGGATCGACCCGGTCCTGGCGGGCGAGGTGTGATGCAGGTGTCCGTGTCGGTCGATGTGCCGGACCTGGAGCGCGGAATGGCGTTCTGGGGCGCGCTGGGGTTCGCGGAACAGGGTCGCCCCTATCCGGGCCTTGTGCTGATGGCGCAGGGCGACGCGCGCGTCCTGCTGCTGGAACGGCCCGAGGGGACCCTGCCGCACGCGGGCGGGGTGCCGCGCGCCTATGCCCGGCACTGGACGCCGGTGCACCTTGACCTGCATGTCGATGAACCGGCCGACCTGCGCGACCGGGCGCTGGCGGCGGGCGCCACGCTGGAATCCTGGCATGACCGGCCGGGGTATCCGCAGGTCGCCATGATGGCCGATCCCTTCGGACACGGCTTCTGTCTGATCGGCCCGCGCCCGGGCTGAGCGCCGCAGCACGCTCGGACAGGCGCGTGAACGGGCAGCCCTGCCCGTTCAACGCCTCATGGCTACTGGCGATCCCAACACCCGCTCAGGCCGTCAGCCCCTCGGGCGCGGGCAGACCCGCCGCCCGGCAGGCTGCCGTCAGGGTGTTTGCCAGCAGGCAGGCGATGGTCATCGGCCCGACGCCACCCGGCACCGGGGTAATCGCCCCCGCAACCTCGACTGCGCTGGCGTAGTGGACGTCGCCGACCAGCCGCCCCTTGCCGTCCGCGCCCGCCACCCGGTTGATCCCGACGTCGATCACCGTCGCGCCCGGCCTGATCCAGTCGCCCGTCACCATCTCGGGCCGCCCCACAGCCGCCACCACGATATCGGCCCGCCGCACCACGGCGGGCAGGTCGCGGGTGCGGCTGTGCGCCACCGTGACCGTGCAGCTTTCGCCCAGCAGAAGCTGCGCCATCGGCTTGCCCACGATGTTCGAGCGCCCGATCACGACCGCCTCCATCCCCGCCAGCGACCCGTGCAGGTCGCGCAAGAGCATCAGGCAGCCGAGCGGCGTGCAGGGCACCAGGGCCTTCTGGCCCACCGCCAGCCGACCGGCATTCTCCACATGAAACCCGTCGACATCCTTGGCCGGGTCGATGGCGTTGATCACGGCTTCCGCGTCCAGATGTGCGGGCAGGGGCAGTTGCACCAGGATGCCATGCACTGCCGGGTCCGCGTTCAGCCGCGCGACCAGGTCCAGCAGGTCGGCCCCGGAGGTCTCGGCGGGCAGGCGATGCTCGAACGAGGCCATCCCGGCCTCCAGCGTCCGGGCCGCCTTGTTCTTCACATAGACCCGGCTTGCCGGATCCTCGCCCACCAGCACCACGGCCAGCCCTGGCACCAGCCCGCGTTCGTCGCGCAGCCGCGCCACATGGGCCGCCACCCGGTCCACGACGCCCGCCGCGTACGCCTTGCCGTCGATCACCCGTGCCGTCATCGCCGTCTCCCCTGGATCTCGCTCGAGGGCGCCCGATCCCCTGCCGCCCGCTGCCTCAGAACAAGCCCTCGACCTGTCCGCCGTCACTCAGCCGGATCGTCTCGGCCGCCGGCACCCGGGGCAGGCCCGGCATCGTCATGATGTCGCCGCAGACCGCCACCACGAACCCCGCCCCCGCCGACAGCCGCACCTCGCGTACATGCACGTCGAAGCCTTCGGGCGCGCCGCGCAGGGTGGGGTCGGTCGAGAACGAATACTGCGTCTTGGCCATGCAGACGGGCAGGGCGCCGTGGCCCGCCGCCTCCCAGGCCGCCAGTTGCTCGCGCACACCCGGCGCAGCGCTGACCGACCCGGCGCGGTAGATGCGGGTGGCGATGGTGCCGATCTTGTCCCACAATCCCAGGCTGTCGGGGTAGAGCGGGCGGAAGTCTGCCCCGCCCCCTTCGGCCAGATCAACCACGCGCCGGGCAAGGTCCTCGATTCCGGCGCCACCCTCGGCCCAGTGGCGGCAGACGATCGCTTCGGCCCCTTCTGCAGCGGCGATCTCGGCCACGGCGTCCAGTTCGGGGGCGGTGTCGCCCGCGAAATGGTTCACCGCGACCACCACCGGCACGCCGAACCCGCGCACGTTGGCGATGTGGCGGGCCAGGTTCGCGCCGCCGCGGCGTACCGCCGCCACGTCTTCGGCCCCTAGGTCGGACTTGGCCACGCCGCCGTTCATCTTGAGCGCGCGCACGGTCGCCACGATGACCGCGGCGGCAGGTGCCAGCCCTGCCTTGCGGCACTTGATGTCGAAGAACTTCTCGGCGCCCAGGTCGGCGCCGAACCCGGCCTCGGTCACCACATAGTCGGCCAGCCGCAGGGCCGCGCGCGTCGCCATCACCGAGTTGCAGCCATGCGCGATGTTGGCGAAGGGCCCGCCGTGCACGAAGGCGGGCGTGTGTTCCAGTGTCTGCACAAGGTTCGGCAGCACCGCATCGCGCAACAGCACCGCCATCGCTCCGTCGGCCTTCAGGTCGCGCGCGGTGACAGGGGCCTTGTCGCGGGTATAGGCCACCACGATCCGGCCAAGCCGGTCCTCGAGGTCCGCGGCATCGCGCGCCAGGCACAGGATCGCCATGACCTCGGAAGCCACCGTGATGTCGAACCCGGTCTGCCGGGGGTAGCCGTTCGACACCCCGCCCAGGGACACGACCACGTCGCGCAGGGCGCGGTCGTTCATGTCCAGCACCCGGCGCCAGACCACGCGGCGCGGGTCGATCCCCAGCGCGTTGCCCCAGTAGATGTGGTTGTCGATCATCGCCGACAGCAGGTTGTGGGCCGAGGTGATGGCGTGGAAATCGCCGGTGAAGTGAAGGTTCATGTCCTCCATCGGCACGACCTGCGCGCGGCCGCCCCCGGCGGCGCCGCCCTTCATGCCGAAGTTGGGCCCCAGCGACGCCTCGCGGATGCAGACCGCCGCGCGGTGGCCGAGCCGCGCAAGGCCATCGCCCAGCCCGACCGTCGTCGTGGTCTTGCCCTCGCCGGCGGGTGTCGGGTTGATCGCTGTCACCAGCACCAGCTTGCCCTCGGGCCGCCCTTCCAGCCCCTTCAGGTACGCGCCGTCCACCTTGGCCTTGTCGTGGCCGTAGGGCACCAGGGACGCGGCCGGGATGTCCAGCTTTGCCCCGATCTCCTGTATGGGCTTCTTCACCGCTGCGCGGGCAATCTCGATGTCGCTTGGCCAGGCCATGCCGTCCTCCCCGGTTCGTCCGTCCTGCCACGGGTCTAGGCGAGGCGACAGGGCGCGCGCGCAGGAAAACCGACCTAGCGCGGCACGGCCACGTCACCGGTCGGGAAATCATGCGTCGGATCGGAAACCGAATGTGATCGCCGGGCTGGCCCTTGCGTCAACTTCCTCTGAACCGTTCGGCCCGCAGGCTCGACCCATGCAAGGACAGGCAGTCCGGCGGGAGGGTTCCATGGCACAGGCGATCACGATCCACCTCGGCATCCTGATGGGCATGCTGCTGGCGGCAGCCGCCTTCGCCTGACCGGCGTCAGGCCGTCGGAATGGTTCCGGCCCAGGGGCGCTGTGCGGGCACATGCAGCCGCAGCGCCATGCCGATCCGCAGCGTCCCCTCGCGTTCGACCCAGGCCGTGACGCCCCGCTTGCCTGTGGCCGCTGTCTTGAAATCACGCCCCTTGCCCGGCACCGCCTTGCCGATGGTGACGGCGGGTTCCTTGCAGGGGTGGTTTTCCATGTCCACGACCAGTGTCGCGCCACCATCGGCCTGCAACCGGCTGGACGGGGGCAGATGGGTGAAGTCCGGAATGCCGGCGACGACCACGCTGGCGCCCACCCAGGCATAGTCCAGCCGCGCCATCCCCATCGCCGCCGCGACCTCGGCCATTTCCTCGGCCGACACCAGGCAGACCTGCCGAGTGTTGCGGATGGTCGTGCCGCGCGGGTACTGCGCGACCACCCGCCCGCAGGACGGACGGGTCAGGCCGCCGTGGCTTTCGCCTGCGAAGCCCGCGAAGGTCAGCGCCATCTCGTCCAGGGGCACCGTGCGGATGGTCAGGTCCTGGACGGGGTCCGGCTGGCACCCCAGCCAGACGATTCGTCCCACCACGTCAGTCGGTACCAGAGCAGGCATGGCAAGCCTTTCGATTGATGACCCGCGCCCCGCGATAGCAGGCCCGGACCCGGGGCTGTAGCCGGTCGTGCCGTCCCTTGCGCAAGTTTCACGCAACCCCGATCAGAAAGGCGCCGCCCCCTGTACGGGGACGGCGCCAAACTGCCGACATTATCTCAGGCCGGTCCGGGTCAGGCGCTGGGTTCGGGCTCCATCCCGCCGTCGTCCGGCCCGCTCTCGCGGCGACGCGATTTGGTCTTGGGGATCGACACCACCGAGGCCGGCGCGTTCCCCGGGCCCGAGGCATCGGAATCGTCGCCCTTGGACAGCGGCAGACCGTCGATCACCTTCTGGATTTCCGATCCCGTCAGCGTTTCGTATTCCAGCAGGCCCTGCGCCAGCCGGTGCAGGTCGTCGATCTTTTCGGTCAGGATGCGCGTGGCGGTGGCATAGCCTTCGTCCACCAGACGCTTCACTTCCGCGTCGATCTTCTGCTGTGTCTCGGGCGAGGTGCTGGACGGGGCCTGGTAGGCGCCCAGATAACTTTCGCGTTCGTTGGCATAGTCGATATGGCCCAGCGATTCCGAGAATCCGAACTGCGTCACCATCGCCCGCGCGATCCGCGTCACCTGCTGGATATCGCTGGCCGCGCCCGACGTGACGTTTTCCTTGCCGAAGATCAGTTCCTCGGCCACCCGGCCACCCATCGCCATGGCGATCTTGGAGGTGTACTTGGTGTAGGTCACGCTCAGTTGGTCACGCTCGGGCAGGGAAAGCACCAGCCCCAGCGCACGGCCCCGCGGGATGATCGTGGCCTTGTGGATCGGGTCGTGCTGCGGGACGTTCATGCCGACGATGGCATGGCCGGCCTCGTGATAGGCGGTCAGCTTCTTTTCATCCTCGGACATGACCATGCTGCGGCGTTCGGCGCCCATCATCACCTTGTCCTTGGCGGATTCGAAATCCTCCATCGTCACGAAGCGGCGGCCCACGCGGGCGGCCATCAGCGCGGCCTCGTTCACCAGGTTGGCCAGGTCGGCGCCCGAGAAGCCCGGTGTGCCGCGCGCGATGATGCGC
>CAYYOE010000143.1:0-7790 GCA_964473055.1 uncultured Rhodobacterales bacterium
CGCGCTTTCGTCATCATCAGCATACTGACGTGCGCTTGCAGTCAGACGCAGGAGTCAGCCAGTGATCTCCATCTGGCTGAAACGGTCGCCTATCGGGATTCCTGTGATGGCGCAGAGCAAGCACAGCTTTGCGCAAGCGCCGAAATGCTGGTTTCCTCCCTTGAGTCTCAGCTTCCGGTCATGCTGCCGAAGGGCGGGTTTATAAGAAGCGTCAGGTCTGAGGGAACGGCCGTCGTGCTCGGTGTGGATATACCAAACGCGCGTGATTTCCCGCACCCCGCACCGTATCTGTGCCCCGACCGCCGGATAGCGGAGTTTGTCAACGAGGGTGGCCAAGTTGATTTCATCCCAGACCCGATGAAGTCGTACTGGACACTGTCCTTCTGCGAGGGTTCCTGAATGCGCCTGCCCTGCCCTCTCTGCGGCGAACGTGACAGCCGCGAATTCAGCTACATGGGCGCTGCCGTGCGGCTGGCGCGCCCGCCCCCCGATGCGGGCGAGACCGCATGGGACGCCTACCTGCACGTCCGCGACAACCCCGCGGGCGTGACGCGCGACCTCTGGTATCACGAAGGCGGCTGCGGTGCCTGGCTGGTGGTGACGCGCAACACCGTGACGCACGAAGTGCTGGGCACGGACCTGGCCGAGGCCGCGCGGGAGACGACACCATGAGGCTTTCCCAGGGCGGCCACATCGACCGGGACCGGCCCCTGTCCTTCACCTTCGACGGCACGCCGTTCCGCGGCCTCCAGGGCGACACCCTCGCCTCGGCGCTGCTGGCCAACGGGGTGCGCCTGATGGCCCGGTCCTTCAAGTATCACCGACCGCGCGGGGTCTGGGGCGCCGGGTCAGAGGAACCGAACGCGCTGGTCACCGTGGGCACCGGGGCCGAAGCCGTGCCGAACGTGCGCGCCACGGTGCAGGACTTGCACGCGGGGTTGGTGGCAACCAGCCAGAACGCCTGGCCGAGCCTGCGACAGGACATCCTCGCGGTGAACGACCTGGCCGCGCCACTTCTGGGGGCGGGGTTCTACTACAAGACCTTCATGTGGCCCCGTGCCTTCTGGGAACGGGTCTATGAACCCGTGATCCGCCGCGCCGCCGGCCTCGGGCGCCTGTCCGGCCGGGCTGACGGGGCACCCTTCGAGACGGCCTTCGCCCATTGCGACCTCCTGGTGATCGGGTCGGGGCCGGCGGGACTGATGGCCGCGCTGGTGGCCGCGCGCGGCGGGGTCGACGTGATCCTGGCCGAAGAAGACAGCGTCTTCGGAGGGCGGCTGATGCGCGAGGCCGCAGAGGTCGGAGGCGAGCGGGGGCACCTCTGGGCTGCGGGCGTCCTGAACGAACTGGCAAACCTGCCGAACGTTCGGCTGATGCCGCGCACGACCGTCACGGGGGCCTACGACGGCGGCACCTTTGCAGCCCTGGAGCGGGTGGGCCTGCATCTCGCCGATCCGGGTGCGGCTCCGCGAGAGTGCTTCTGGCGTATCGTGGCACGGCGCGCGGTCCTTGCCACCGGCGCGATCGAGCGCGGGATCGCCTTTCCCGGCAACGACCGTCCCGGCGTGATGAGCGCTTCGGCGGTTCGGTCCTACCTGCACCGCTGGGGCGTGGCGCCGGGGCGTCGGATCGCGGTCTTCGGTGCATCGGACGAGGTGGCGCAAACGGCGCACGACCTGCACGCGGCGGGTGTGACCGTTGCGGCGGCCATCGACGCCCGACCGGCGCCCGCGCCCGATGCCGGATGGCCCGCCTTTGCCGGAGCGGAGGTGGTGAACACCTCGGGCCGCCTCGGCCTGACGACGATCCGTATCCGCCATGCCGGGGGCGAGCGCGAAGTGGCGGCCGATTGCCTTGCTGTCGCAGGCGGCTGGAACCCCGCGTTGCACCTGACCTGTCATCTGGGCGCACGCCCGGTCTGGGACGCGCCACGCGCCTGCTTCCTTCCGGTCGAGGGCGCGGTGCCGGGGCTTGCCGTCGCGGGCGCCGCGACCGGCGTGTTCACGACCGCAGGCGCACTGGCCCACGGCGCGGCCCGGGGGAACGAGGCGCTGGCTGCACTCGGTCGGGTTCCCGTTCCCGTCGAGGTGCCGGAAGCCGACGACCAACCCTCGGGTCTGGTGCCCCTCTGGGAAGTGGCCCCTGCAAGGAAGACTGCCTGGACCCGCGCCTTCGTCGACCTGCAGAACGACGTGACGACCAAGGACATCCGGCAAGCCGCGACCGAAGGCTACGCGCGCGCGGAACACATGAAGCGCTACACGACCCAGGGCATGGCCACCGACCAGGGCAAGGCATCGAACACGCCGGCAATGGCGATCCTGGCGGACGCAACGGGACAGGATATCGCCGCCACGGGCACCACCACCTTTCGCCCGCCGTATACGCCGGTCAGCATTGCTGCGATGGGCGCGGGCGGCGTCGGTCACGGCTTTGCCCCGGAACGGCGCACCACCTCGGACCGAGCCGCGCGCGCGGCGGGCGCGCCGATGATCGAGGCGGGACTGTGGTATCGTGCCAGCTACTTCCCCGTGGCGGGCGAGACGCACTGGCGCCAGTCCTGCGACCGCGAAGTGGTCATGGTGCGCGCGGCGGTCGGCGTCTGCGACGTGTCCACGCTCGGGAAGATCGACGTTCAGGGCCCCGATGCCGCAGCCTTCCTGGACTTCGTCTACACCAACACAATGTCCACGCTGGCCGTTGGCCGCGTCCGATACGGGCTGATGCTGCGCGAGGACGGCTTTGTCCTTGATGACGGCACCTGCGCCCGGCTGGGGCCAGCGCATTTCCTGATCACCACCACCACCGCCGCCGCGGGCGCGGTGATGAAGCACCTCGATTTCGTCGCCCAGGCTTTGCGCCCGGACCTGGACGTAGCGTTCTCGTCTGTCACCGAACACTGGGCGCAATTCTCGGTCGCGGGCCCCAGGGCGCGCGATCTGGTCAATGGCGTGCTGGATGCGCCCGTGACGGACCCGGACTTCCCCTACATGGCCTGCGGTTCTGTCATGGTGTCGGGCGTGGCGGGCCGGCTCTTCCGAATCTCGTTCTCGGGCGAACACGCCTACGAGATCGCGGTGCCCGCGCGCCACGGCGAGGCGCTGTGGCGGTTGCTGCTGGCGCAAGCGGGTGTCCTGGGCGGCGGACCCTACGGGATGGAGGCGCTGAACGTGTTGCGCATCGAGAAAGGTCACATCACCCACGCCGAAATCCACGGTCGCACGACCGCCGACGACGTGGGCCTGGGCCGGATGGTCAGCGCGAAGAAGGACTGTATCGGCAAGGTGATGGCCGCACGCCCGGGGTTGAC
Organism: uncultured Rhodobacterales bacterium; assembly: GCA_964473055.1. Taxonomy (GTDB): domain Bacteria; phylum Pseudomonadota; class Alphaproteobacteria; order Rhodobacterales; family Rhodobacteraceae; genus UBA996. The sequence goes on from CAYYOE010000143.1 coordinate 3,311, forward strand.
CGACCCGGACCGGGAACAGATGGTCGGGCTGCGCCCGGCCGGCGCGGCGAAGCAGATCACCGCAGGGGCACATCTGTGGCGCCCGGGCGAGACGCGGGTCCCTGCCGCCGATCAGGGATATGTCACATCCGTGGGGTACTCGCCCACGCTGGACACCACGCTGGCGCTGGCGTTCCTCAGGGGCGGACGGGCGCGCCACGGGGAAACGGTCGTGGCCTGGGACGCGCTGCGCGAGGTGGAAACCCCCTGCATCGTCTGCGCGCCCTGCTTCGTCGATCCGGATGGGGAGAGGCTCCGTGGCTAGGCTGCTGTCACTCGCCCCCACCGACGGCCTGGGCCTGCCGATCGAGTCCGCAGGCATGCGCCTGACCGCGCCCGACCCGGGACAGCTGACACTGGTGGCGCCCTTCCAGGGACAGCAAGGCGCAGTGTCGGCGGCGCTTGACCGTACGCTGGGCCTCGGCCTGCCCGGACCGGGCGAGACCCGGACGGCGGGCGCGGCCCGGGCGATCTGGTTCGCGCGCGGGCAGGCCCTGATCATCGGTGCCGGCATTCCTGACGGTCTGCTCCACGGGCTCGCGGCCGTGACTGACCAGTCGGACGGCTGGACCTGCCTTCGGCTCGAAGGCCTTGGCGTGGCCGAGGTTCTGGCGCGCCTGACCCCTCTCGACCTGCGCGAGAAGGCCTTTCCACCCGGCTCCACGGCACGAACGCTGCTTGGCCACATGGCCGCCAGCCTCACGCGATGGGACGCGGACGGCTGCGACATCCTTGTATTCCGGTCGATGACGGGAACCGCGGCGCACGAGATCTCGACAGCGATGCACCGCCGCGCAGCCCGCATGGCCGCCCGCGGCTGACCCTGCGGGCCTGTCGGTCGCGGGGCCATCCGGCGGCGCGCCCGGTTCGACGCGGTGGACGCGGCGGCGCCGGCGCGCGATACTCAGGGCATGAGTCTGCCCCCCGGCTTTGTCGACGAACTCCGTGCGCGCCTGACGCTGTCCAGCGTCGTGGGCCGCAAGGTGACGTGGGACCGAAAGAAATCGAATGCGGCCAAGGGCGACTGGTGGGCGCCCTGCCCGTTCCACCAGGAAAAGACGGCCAGCTTCCACGCGGACGACCGCAAGGGGTTCTACTACTGCTTCGGCTGCCAGGCGAAGGGCGATGTGATCGGCTTTGTCCGCGAAACCGAGAACCTCTCCTTCATGGAGGCCGTGGAAAGGCTGGCCGCCGAGGCCGGAATGACGGTGCCCGCGCCCGACCCGCGGGCTGCGGCCAGGGCCGATCATCACACCCGGCTGATCGAGGTGATGGAACAGGCGGTGCGCCATTACCGTATGCTTCTGCGCACCCAGGCAGGAGCGGCTGCGCGCGACTATCTGGAAAGCCGCGGCCTGACGGGCGAGGCGCTGGACCGATGGGAAATCGGCTTTGCCCCCGACGGCGGACAGGCCCTGTGGTCGCACCTGACAGGTGCAGGGATCGCCCCCGATCTGATCATCGAAGCGGGCCTCGCCCTGCCGGCCGAGGGCGGCAAGCCCCCCTGGGACCGGTTCCGCGACCGCATCCTGTTCCCGATCCGCGACGGGCGCGGCCGGGCAATCGCCTTCGGCGGGCGCGCCATGCAGAAGGACGCCCGCGCGAAATACCTGAACTCGCCGGAAACACCCCTCTTCGACAAGGGATCGACGCTCTACAACCTGCCCCGCGCGCGCGAGGCGGCAGGCAGGGGCGCGCCGGTGATCCTCGCCGAAGGCTACATGGACGTCATCGCTCTGTCCGAGGCCGGGTTTCCGGGTGCCGTCGCGCCACTGGGCACCGCCGTCACCGAGCGGCAGCTGGATCTGGCGTGGCGGCTGGCGCCCGAGCCGGTGGTGTCGCTGGACGGGGACACGGCGGGCCAGCGGGCCGCGGGGCGGGTGATCGACCTCGCCCTGCCCCGACTCGCCCCGGACCGCAGCCTGCGCTTCGCGCTGATGCCCCAGGGCCTCGATCCCGACGACCTGATCCGATCGCAAGGCCCCGCCGCCATGCAGGCCGTGCTCGGTGCAGCGTTGCCCATGGCCGAGATGATGTGGCGGCGCACGGTGGACGGGGCGGATACCTCGACCCCCGAGGCCCGGGCAGGGCTGGAGGCGAAACTGAAGGCAGACCTTGCGCGGATCGGCGATGCGGGACTGCGCGCCCAGTATGACCGCGAGATGCGCAACCGGCTGTGGGACCACTTCCACATTGCGCCGCGCGGGATGCGCACAGGGCGCGGCAAGGCCACCCCCGCCGGACGGGCCAGCGTGCCGCAACCCGGCACCCGCGCCTCGCTGCTGGCTGCGGGCGCGGATGCGGGCGATGTCAGGGAAGCGGTGATCCTGGCCGCGCTGATCGCGCATCCCTCGCTGCTGGCCGACTACCTGTCCGATCTCGAACGCACCGACTTTGCCGCGCCGGGCCATGCCGCCATCGCCGCCAGCCTGATCCGCCACGCCGCCGCCCCCGATGCCGCCCGCGGAACCGCGGCAGCCGCCGACCTGGCGCCTGGCGCGATGGAACGGCTGGCAGGATTGCCGCATGTGCGCGTGGCCCGGGGCGCGCGCCCCGGCGACCTCGAAGACGACGCGCGGGCCTGCCTGACCGAGGCCTTCACGCGCCTGCATGCCTACCGCGCCGCGACCGCCGAGATCCGCGAGGCCGAGTCCGATATCGCCGGCGCCGCCGACGAGGTTCTGACCCGGCGGCTGGCGCAGGCAGCCCAGCGGCGCTCCGACGCCGACCGCGGGGCCGTCGAGGACAGTGTCGAGACGGTGCGAGCCGACAACGGGGTCGAACTGTCGCGATCCGAAAAGGAGGCGATGGACAGGTTGAAGGCACAGCTTCTCGGGCAGCCGCCGCGCCTTTCGGGCGGCGCATGACCGGGCCCGGACCGGCGCGCGCTGTGTCCCGGGGTTGTGCAACACCCCCCAAAACACCCATATGCAGCCTAGGTCGGGGCTGTGCGAATCACTGAGTCGCGCTAAGTCCCACGAACAGCGACAGACCCGAATCGCCTGGTCGAAGGAGACCCGCATGGCCGCCAAGGACACCGACGACATCAAGACCGACCAGACGGACGGGGACATGCTGCTCGACATGTCGCAGGCCGCGGTCAAGAAGATGATCGCGGATGCGCGGGAACGGGGCTACATCACCTACGACCAGCTGAATTCCGTCCTGCCGCCCGACCAGGTGTCGTCGGAACAGATCGAGGACGTGATGTCGATGCTCAGCGAGCTGGGCATCAACGTCATCGAGAACGACGAGACCGAGGACGACGGCGCGGCCCCCGCCTCGACAGACCTGGTCGAGACCTCGACCTCGCGCGAACTGGCGGTGTCCACGACGACATCCGAAACGCTCGACCGGACCGACGATCCGGTGCGCATGTATCTGCGCGAGATGGGTTCGGTCGAGCTGTTGTCGCGCGAGGGCGAGATCGCCATCGCCAAGCGCATCGAGGCCGGCCGCAACACGATGATCGCGGGGCTGTGCGAAAGCCCGCTGACGTTCCAGGCGATCACCATCTGGCGCGATGAACTTCTGTCCGAAGAGATCCTGCTGCGCGACGTCATCGACCTGGAGACGACCTTCGGGCAGTCGATGGACGATGAAGGCGAACCGGTGGTCGAAGGGTTGGAAGGCTCGACGCAAACCGGGTCCGGCGGCGGCGACGAGGATCTGGACGCCGACGGCAACCCGCTGCGGAACGACGATGACGAGGACGACGACGAACAGGCCAACATGTCGCTGGCGGCGATGGAGGCCGCGCTCAAGCCCAAGGTCCTCGAAATTCTCGACCGCATCGCCCAGGACTACGGTCAGCTTGCCGAGATGCAGGACCTGCGCATGTCGGCCACCCTGAACGAGGACAATTCCTTCTCGATCACGGACGAGTCCGCCTACCAGAAGCTGCGGTCGGAAATCGTCACGCTGGTCAACGAGTTGCACCTGCACAACAACCGGATCGAGGCGCTGATCGACCAGCTCTACGGCATCAACCGCCGGATCATGTCGATCGATTCCAGCATGGTGAAGCTGGCCGACCAGGCGCGCATCAACCGGCGCGAGTTCATCGACGACTACCGCGGCTACGAACTCGACCCGACCTGGCCCGAGCGGATGATGAAGAAGCCCGGCCGTGGCTGGCAGTCGCTGTTCGAACGGTCCGCCGACAAGGTCGAGGACCTGCGCGCCGAAATGGCCCAGGTGGGCCAGTATGTGGGCGTCGACATCAGCGAATTCCGCCGGATCGTGTCCCAGGTCCAGAAGGGCGAAAAGGAAGCCCGCCAGGCCAAGAAGGAAATGGTCGAGGCGAACCTGCGGCTCGTCATCTCGATCGCCAAGAAATACACCAACCGCGGGCTGCAGTTCCTGGACCTGATCCAGGAAGGCAACATCGGCCTGATGAAGGCGGTGGACAAGTTCGAATACCGCCGCGGCTACAAGTTCT
>CAYYOE010000144.1:0-7741 GCA_964473055.1 uncultured Rhodobacterales bacterium
TCGTCGGAGAACTCCTGGAAATCGCTTCCCAATCCAGCGTCGACGGCGTCTCGCCCGTCTGGTCGTGGCCGGTGACGAATGTCACCGACTGGTTGATGTCGCGGTGGGTGACCGGAATGCCCGCATAGGCCAGCCCGCCGATCCCCGCCGACACCCCCGGCACGATGCGGATCGGCACGCCATGGGCAACCAGCGTCTGCGCTTCCTCGCCGCCCCGGCCAAAGACGAAGGGATCGCCCCCCTTCAGCCGCAACACCCGTCGCCCGGCGCGCGCCAGTTCCACCAGCCGCAAGGAAATGTCCCGCTGTTTCGGGCTTGGCTTGCCGCCACGCTTGCCCGCATGGATCACCTCGGCCCCCGGCCGCGCCCAGGCCAGACACGCCTCGTCCACCAGCGCGTCATGCACGATCACATCGGCCTGCCGCAGCGCGTTCAGCGCGTGCAGCGTCAGAAGGCCCGGGTCGCCCGGACCGGCGCCCACCAGCCAGACCCAGCCGGGGCGCAGTTCGGGCCAGTCGTGCGGGGGCAGGGCAGAGCGATCCATACCGGCGTTATGACGCGGTTTTTCCCTGCCCGGAAGGGCCAGAAGCGACATGCGACGCCGCATTGCCGCCCGCATTGCCGCGCCGCGCCGTCGCGCCTATCGTCGCGGGTGATGCGCAAACCGACAGGCGAACTCCGACGCGGCTGGACCACCGGCGCCTGTGCCACGGCGGCGGTCAAGGCCGCGCTGACCCGACTCTGGGGCGGGGGCTTCCCCGAGACTGTGACGATCACCCTGCCGAAGGGCGAAACACCAACCTTCCCGCTGGCCCATGCGGCGGCTGGCGACGGCTGGGCCGAGGCCGGCATTACCAAGGATGCGGGCGACGATCCCGACGTGACGCACGGCGCGCTGATCGTGGTGCGCGTGGGTGCGGCAAAGCCGGGGACTGGCATCGTCTTCCGCGCGGGGCCAGGTGTGGGAACCGTCACGAAGCCGGGCCTGCCGATCCCGCCCGGCGAGCCCGCGATCAACCCGGTCCCCCGCGCGATGATGACCGCCGAAGTTGCCGCCGCCGCAGCGCTTTTCGGCCAATCCCCCGATATCGAGATCACGGTCAGCGTCCCCGGTGGTGAGATGATCGCGCAGCGCACCTGGAACCCGCGTCTGGGCATCGAGGGGGGGCTGTCGATCCTCGGTACCACTGGAATCGTGCGCCCGTTCTCCTGCGCGGCCTGGATCGCGTCGATCCACCGCGGCATCGACGTGGCCCGCGCCGACGGCCTGGCCCATGTCGCAGGCTGCACCGGGTCCAGCAGCGAGTCGGCCGTGCAGCAGCTGCATGGTCTGCCCGATCATGCGATGCTGGACATGGGCGATTTCGCGGGCGGGATGCTCAAGTACCTGCGCCGCCATCCCGTGCCGCGGCTGACCATCGGCGGCGGCATCGCCAAGATGGCGAAGCTCGCGCAGGGCGCGGGCGATTTGCACTCGGCGCGATCGCAGGTCGATTTCGCGGCGCTGGCCCTCTGGGTCGGCGATCCGCGCCTGTCGCAGGCCAATACGGTGCTCGAGGCCCATGCGATTTCCGGCGCCCCGCTGGCCGAGGCCATCGCCGCGGGGGCCCGTCGTGTCGCAATGGACATGCTTGGCGGGGCGGCGATCGCCGTCGATACGGTTGTGACCGACAGATCGGGCGGAATCCTGGCCCGGGCTGGTATCTGATCTCATGACGAAAAAAATTGGATGCCATCGCATACATCCGGGTTGACGGGGGTCAGGTGCGGGCTAGGTGCCCGGCAGATCCCGGTCGACAAACGACCCGGCGGCGGCCTGCAACCGTTGCGCGCTGAAGGGGATACTGGAATTGGAGGGACCTAGTGCAGCCAGTCTTGTCCGCGCGATCAACTCGCGCCGGGATGGCGCCCCGTTCGAAGGGGTAGCGCATGCGTGTCCTGTTGCTTGCCGGGACGATGGAGGCGCGGCTGATCGCCCGGGCGCTTGCAGCGGCGCGTCTGCCTGCGATCGCGTCCTTGGCGGGTGCGACACGCACCCCCGAACCCCTTGCCTTGCCGACGCGAATCGGCGGGTTCGGTGGTGGCGAAGGATTCCACAATTTCCTGAAAGCCAATGGCATAACCGCTGTCCTTGATGCGACACATCCGTTTGCCACGGCGATGAGCCTGCGCAGCGCCGCGATCTGTCAGGCGCATGGCGTGCCCTACATCCAGTTCCTGCGTCCGGCCTGGATCCCGTCTGACGGCGACCGCTGGACCTTCCTGCACACCGAGGCCGACGCGGCCCGCCACATCCCGCTGGACACCACCGTTTTCCTGGCGACCGGGCGCAAGTCGCTCGACAGGTTCGCCGATCTCGCAGGCCGTCGCCTGTATGTCCGCGTCGTCGATCCGCCACCGATGGCGTTCCCCTATCCACCGGGGAATTGGGTGGTCGGGCGTCCGCCCTTCACACTGATCCAGGAATGCGACCTGCTGTTGCGCCTTGGTGTCGACTGGCTGGTGGTCAAGAATTCCGGTGGGTCGTCGAGCCGGACCAAGCTTGATGCGGCGCGCGAACTGGGCATACCTGTGGCCATGCTCCGTCGACCGCCCCAGCCCGAAGGACCGAAGATCAGCACCGTGTCCGCCGCGGTGGCCTGGGCCAGGGCCCATCTGTGACAGCCCCGCCGCCCGGCATCGGTCGGATCATCCGGACGCCCGATTGCGTTGCCGAAGGCGCCGCGTGGCTTGCAGCGCAGGAACCGCGTTTCGCCCATGCGCTGTCGCTGACCGGGCCATTGCCGTTGCGGCGCAGGGATGACGGATTTGCCGCGCTGATGGACGCGATCGTTGGCCAGCAGGTCAGCGTTGCCGCCGCCTCGGCGATCCGCGGCCGCCTTGACACGGCCGGGTTCGACGACCCGGCGGCCCTGTTGTCCGCCACGGACGACGATCTGCGCGCCTGCGGGCTATCACGGCAGAAGGTGCGCTATCTGCGCGCCCTGGCCGCCGCCGGGATCGACTATGCGGCCCTGCGCGACGCCCCCCACGATCAGGTCGTGACCACCCTGACGGCGGTGCCCGGCATCGGGCACTGGACCGCCGAGATGTATTCGATGTTCGCCCTTGGCCGGGCCGATGTCTTCGCCCCGAACGACCTTGCCCTTCAGGAGGCCGCGCGCCTTCTGTTCGACCTGCCCGAGCGTCCGAAGGACCGCGCCTTCCGCGCCATGGCCGAACCCTGGTCGCCCTGGCGCGCGGTTGCGGCCCGGCTGCTCTGGGCCTATTACCGCGTGGCCAAGGACCGGGAGGGCGTGCTGTGAACGGCTTGAGATCGGCGCGCCGGGGGGCGGCACAGGGCGCGGCGCAGGCCGCGGTGGTGTTCCTGCACGGCTATGGCGCCGACGGGGCCGACCTGTTGGGCCTCGCCGATCCGCTGGCGCCGCATCTGCCGGGCACGGCCTTCTTTGCGCCGGACGCGCCCGAATCCTGTCGCGTCAATCCGATGGGCCGCCAGTGGTTCCCGATCCCCCGGATGGATGGCTCGACCGAATCGCAGGCCGCCGCGTCCATGGCCGCTTCGGCCAGCCTGCTGGATGCCTTCCTCGACCAGTTGCTGGCCGACGAAGGGTTGACGCCCGACCGGCTGGCGCTGGTTGGCTTCAGCCAGGGCACGATGATGAGCCTGCATGTCGCGCCCCGCCGGCCGGAACCGGTGGCCGGTGTGGTGGGCTTTTCGGGCCGGCTGATCGCGCCCGAACGCCTCGCCGCCGAGGCGGTGTCGAAACCGCCCGTCCTTCTTCTGCACGGCGACATTGACGACATCGTGCCGCCGTCCTCGATGCCCGATGCCGCCGATGCGCTGGTGGCGGCAGGGTTCGAAACCTATACCCACGTCATGCGAGGCACCGCCCACGGCATCGCGCCGGACGGGCTGTCGCTCGCGCTTGCCTTCCTGCGCGAAAAGCTGGGGCACATCTGACGCTTCACGCTTCTTTCGCGGAAGATCACGCTGCATTGCGCCCCGCTCACGGTGGTTTTGCAATTTGCACGCCGGACTTTCCCTAACGTCAGGACACGTCGGAACCAACCGGCGCAACCCGTCCGACAGCAGGAGAAATCCGATGAAACCCACTTCCGCCCGCGCGGTGCACATGGCGCTTGCCGACCGCCTCGCCTCGCGCGACATCCCCGATGACGTGCTGAAGGTCATCTCCGATCGCCTGACCATCGAGGACATGACGATCGGCGGAGTCGATTTCTGCCCCTACGGCATCTGCATCGACTACTTCAGCGAAAAGCCCCTTGTGCTCGAGGCGTTCAAGGGCCTCGGGCGCTATCGCGAACTGCGGCTGTTCCCCTGGGGCATCATCGACCCCGAGATCTGGCGTGCCCGGGTCGAGGTTCAGGTTCCCGAGTTGCAGAAGTTCGGCGTCCGGTGATGGACGGCGCCCCGCATCCCCTGCGGGCCGGGCGGTCGGGGTTCCTTCCCGGCCGCACCGTGCACCTGCACCCGCTTGCCCGCTGCAACCTGGCCTGCAAGCACTGCTATTCGTCGTCGGGGCCGCAGGCCGCGGCGATGCTTGATCCCGACCTGCTGGTGCGCCTGATGCCGCGACTGGCCGACGAGGGCTACGAGATCGTCAGCCTGTCGGGAGGCGAACCCTTTCTCTATCCCGACCTCCCCCGTGTGGCGGATGCCGCGCGCGGGGCGGGCATGAAGGTGGTGGCCATCACCAACGGCTTCCGCGTCGGGCCGCGCTTTCAGCATCTGATCGACGCGCTGGACGGCGTCGCCGTCAGCTTCGACGGGTTGCGCGGGGTTCACGACCGGGTGCGCGGAAACCCCCGTGCCTTCGAGATGGGCATGGCCGCGCTGCGCCACATGCAGGCCATCGGCCGCCCCGCAGCCGTCGCCTATACCGTCAGCCGCGAAAGCCTGCCGGACCTTCCCGCGTTCCTCGAACTGATGGCGCCCCTCGCGGTGAAGGGTGTACAACTGCGCCCGCTGGTGATGACGGGCCGCGCGACCGAGGAATACACCGGCCCGGCACTGTCGCCCACCGACATGATCCGCCTCTGGCTGACGGCCCGCGCCCTCGCCATGGCCTGGGACGGCGAGATCGCCATCCATTGCGATGCCGCCCCGGCCGAAGCGGTGCGCGCCGACCGCATGGCATGGCGTGCCGCGCTGACCGGCACCGGCCAGGTCCTGTCGGACGAGATCAACCCGCTGGTGATCACGCCCGAGGGCCGGCTGCGGCCCTACACGTTCGATTTTCCCGCCAGCCGCGATCTGGGCACGGTCGAGGGGTTCCTTGCCTCGCCCCACGGCGCACGGCGCCGCATGGCAGGCCTGCGCCCCTGGCTGGCCGGCGCCTTCGAGGATCTGGCCGAGGAAACCGGGGTGATCGACTGGTTCGCCTGGGCCACGGCCCGGGCGCAGGGCCGGGTGTCGGCCCTCGTCTGACGGTTTCAGTGGTTCGGACCCCGTGTGGGTGGGGTCGAACCGGCGCCGGGCGGGACCTGTCCCCAGAGGTCCCGGCCCGGCGCGCGTGTTCCGGGCCCGTCGTCACATCGCTGACACGCTGCTGCGCTACCCAAACCGCGACGCACCTGCACATCGTGGGGGTTGTCAGGCGGGATACGCCACATATAGTTAGGTTACTGGGGCGGGCGGCTCCCGTTTCGGTGCCGGACAGGATGGCAGGCGAAGCGGGAACGGAGTCTGGGATGGACGGGGATTTTCGAAGTCACTTCGTGCGTGATCCGGTGTCGCTCCGGCACTTCCCCGCTCTTGTGCTGAACGCCGACTATCGCCCGCTGTCCTACTACCCGCTGTCGCTCTGGCCCTGGCAGGAGGCGATCAAGGCGGTTTTCCTGGATCGCGTTGATATCGTGGCCGAATACGATCAGTTCGTGCGCAGCCCGACCACCGAGATCCGCATCCCCTCGGTCGTGGTGCTGCGCGATTTCGTGAAGCCGCAAAAGCGCGTGGCCTTCACCCGCTTCAACCTGTTCCTGCGGGACGAATTCTGCTGCCAGTACTGCGGCGCCAAGGGCGACCTGACCTTCGATCATGTCGTGCCCCGGGCGCGCGGCGGGGTGACAAGCTGGGAAAACGTGGTGGCGGCCTGTTCGCGCTGCAACCTGGTGAAGGGGTCGCGCAGCCTGCGTCAGGCCGGGATGTCGCTGCGCAAGCCCCCGCGCCGCCCCGGCCCCGACGAGATGATGAACCTGGGGCGCAAGTTTCCGCCGAACCACCTGCACGACACCTGGGTCGATTTCCTCTACTGGGACGCCGAACTCGAGGCCTGAGGCTGCTGCATCGCAGCAACGCCGCGCGTCGCGCTGGCGCGCGGGGGGCGGTGGGTGCTAGACAGTTGTGGTCAGGGTGTCTAACGGGTTTGTGTTTGCGCTAACGGCGCCCCTTCCGGCAAGGCAGGTCCCCCATGGTCTCGCGCGTCATCCCGGTGGACGACTTCGATCTGGTCGTATTTGGCGGCACGGGCGACCTCGCCCGGCGCAAGATCCTGCCCGCGCTCTACCTGCGTGCCGTGGCCGGCCAGATGCCCGAAACGGCGCGGATCATCGGCGCCGCGCGGGGCGAGATGGACGAGGCCGGATACCGCGCCTTCGTCGAGACGGCGCTGACCGAGTTCATCCCCGCCTCCCGCCGCAGCCCCGACAGCATCGCCGCCTTCACCGCGCGCTGCGGCTATGTCCGCGTCGATGCCACCGGCGAGGCGGGGTGGCCCGAACTGGCCGATACCCTGCGCCCCGGTGTCATCCGCGCCTTCTACTTCTCGGTTGCGCCCTCGCTGTTCGGCGCACTGGCTGAACGGCTGCACGCACACCGCTGCGCGGGCCCCGCCTGCCGGATCGTCGTCGAAAAGCCGTTCGGGCACGATCTGGCCACCGCACGCGCCCTGAACGCGACCCTTGCCCAGCATTTCGTCGAGGATCAGATCTACCGGATCGACCATTACCTGGGCAAGGAAACGGTCCAGAACCTGATGGCCGTGCGCTTCGGCAACATCCTGTTCGAACCCCTGTGGAACGCCCAGTTCGTCGACCACATCCAGATCACCGTGGCCGAGACGGTGGGTGTGGGCGGCCGCGGCGCCTACTACGACACCTCGGGCGCGATGCGCGACATGGTGCAGAACCACCTGATGCAACTTCTGTGCCTGACGGCGATGGAACCGCCCAGCCACTTCGATCCCAGCGCCGTGCGCGACGAGAAGCTGAAGGTGATCCGCGCGCTGCAACCCGTGGCCCCCGCCGACATCGTGCGCGGCCAGTATGCCGCCCGCGGGTCCGAACCCGACTACCGCCACGACGCCGAGAACCCCGACAGCCGGACCGAATCCTACATCGCCATGAAGGTGCAGGTGGCCAACTGGCGCTGGAACGGCACGCCCTTCTACCTGCGCACCGGCAAGAAGCTGCGCGCGCGCATGTCCGAGATCGTCGTCCGCTTCAAGGAACCGCCCCATTCCATCTTCGACGCCGACGCCGGCAGCCGCGCGAATGAACTGTCGATCCGCCTGCAGCCCAACGAAGGCATGGACCTGCGGGTGACGATCAAGGAACCGGGCCCCGGGGGTATGCGTCTGGTGGATGTGCCGCTCGACATGACCTTCGCCGATGCACTTGGTCCCGAGGCGGCCGAGGTGCCCGACGCCTACGAACGCCTGATCATGGACGTGATCCGCGGCAACCAGACCCTGTTCATGCGCGGCGACGAGGTCGAGGC
>CAYYOE010000145.1:0-7624 GCA_964473055.1 uncultured Rhodobacterales bacterium
TCCTTGCGGAACCCTTCCCGATCCGCGACGGTCGCGTGACGGTGCCGCAGGGGCCAGGGCTGGGGATCGCGGTCGATCCCGCCCGGCTCGCCTGCCATGCCCGCCGCACCCTGACGCGCGAGGCCGCATGAGAGATACCGACACCGCGACCGAGGCAGCACCTCAGGCACCGTCCGCGACGACCGGAACGGTAGCGGTGATCGGCGCCGGGATCGTGGGCGTCGCCACGGCCCTGTGGCTGCAACGCCTCGGCCACAAGGTGGTGCTGGTGGACCGTGCCGGCCCGGCAGAGGGCGCGAGCTACGGCAACGGCGGGGTGCTCGCTTCGTGTTCGGTAGTGCCGGTGACGGTGCCGGGGCTGTTGGCCAAGGCGCCGAGGATGCTGTTCGATCCGGGACAGCCGCTGTTCCTTCGCTGGGGCTATCTGCCCCGGTTGGCGCCTTGGCTGCTTCGCTATCTGCGCCACGCGAACGCCGCCGATACACGCCGCATCGCCGCGGCGCTGCACGGCATCGTGGGCGACAGCCTGGCCGATCATCTGGCGCTGTCGGCGGGCACGGGGGCCGAGCGTTTCGTGGTGCCGGCGGACTACCTGTTCCTCTATCGCGACCGTGCGGCCTATGCCGGCGATGCCTTCGGCTGGGGCATCCGGCGCGCGCATGGCTTCGCCATGGAAGAGATGGAGGCCGAGGCGCTCCGCGCCTACGATCCCTCATATGGTCCCTCAATCGGGTTTGCGGTGCGCATGCCAGACCACGGACGCATCAGCGACCCGGGGGCCTATGTCCGCGCACTGGCCGATCACGTCGTGGCCAAGGGCGGCGCGCTGCGCATCGCCGAGGTGACGGATGTCGTGCTTGAGGGCGGCCAGGTGCGCGGCCTGCGGCTGCGCGCCCGCGACGGCACGGCCGAGACGCTGGACTGCGGCGCGGCGGTGTTGGCCGCGGGGGCCTGGTCCGGCCCGCTGGCCGCAAGGTTGGGGCTGAAGGTCCCGCTGGAGAGCGAGCGCGGCTATCACCTGGAACTGTGGGAGCCCAGTGTCATGCCGCGTGCGCCCGGCATGGTGGCAGCGGGCAAGTTCGTGGCCACGCCGATGGAGGGGCGCATCCGCCTCGCCGGCGTGGTGGAGTTCGGTGGGCTGGAGGCACCTGCCTCGCGCGCTCCGCTCGATCTACTGAAGCGCAACGTCGCCACGGCCTTTCCCGGTCTGACCTGGAAGGAAACGACCGAGTGGATGGGGCACCGTCCGGCCCCGGCGGATTCGATCCCCGTCATCGGGCCGGTGCCAGGGGTGGCGGGGGCCTGGCTCGCCTTCGGGCATCACCATATCGGGCTGACCGGCGGACCGCGCACCGGGCAGATCGTCGCGCAGCTCGTTGCCGGGCAGCGGCCCAACATCGACCTTGCGCCCTATGCACCTTCACGCTTTCAATGACCACCAACCGCAACCAACAGGGGAGAACGACAATGCGGACGATACACACCCTCATGGCCGCCACGGCGCTGACCACCGTTACGGCCGCCGCGCTGCAGGCCGAAACCTGGGACATGCCGCTGGCCTACCCGGCGACCAACTTCCATTCCGAGAATGCCGCCGACTTCGGCGCCTGCGTCACCGAGGCCACAGCTGGCTCGATAGAAGTTGTGACCCACCCGAACGGCTCTCTCTTTGCCGGCAATGACATCAAGCGCGCGGTACAGACCGGCCAGGCGCCGATCGGGGAGCGGCTGATTTCGGCGCACCAGAACGAGAACCCGATGTTCGGGATCGACTCGATCCCCTTCCTCGCCACCTCCTTCGAGGATCACGAACGGCTGTGGGAGGTTGCAGGGCCAGCGGTGGCCGAAATCCTGGACGCGCAGAACCTCGTCTATCTCTACTCGGTCGCCTGGCCGCCGCAGGGGCTCTACTTCAAGCGCGAGATCAACTCGGTCGCCGACATGGACGGCATCCGCTTCCGCTCCTACAACACGGCCACGGCGCGGTTGGCGGAGCTGACCAAGATGAGCCCGGTGCAGATCGAGGCCGCGGAACTGAGCCAGGCGCTGGCAACCGGCGTCGCCGAGAGCTTCATTTCGTCTGGAGCGACCGGCTATGACAGTCAGGTCTGGGAAAGTCTGACCCATTTCTACGAGGTCGACGCCTGGCTGCCGCGCAACATCATCTTCGCCAACAAGCAAGCCTGGGAAGCGCTGGACGGTGACAGTCAGGCCGCGATCCAGGATTGCGCGGCGACGGCCAAGGCCGCAGGGCTGGAGCGCTCTATCGCCTACACGAACTTCACACTCGACGGGCTGCGTACGGGCGGGATGATCGTGCAGCGTGCCAGCGACGAACTGATGGACGGGCTGCGCGAAATCGGTGCCACCATGACCGATGAATGGCTGGTAAGCGCCGGCGAGACCGGTCAGGCCGTGATCGAGGCCTATCGCAGCGGCAACTGACGCGAACTCATCGGGGCGGGGCGCTGCGCGTGCCCGCCCCTTCGCATCTTCGAAAGTGGGAAACGGAGGCAGCCATGACCCGGGCCCTCGGCATCGTGCGGCGTACGCTCGATGCGCTTTATCTGCTCGGCGGGTACATCGGTGCCCTGTTCCTCCTGACGATTCTTGTGTTGATCACCGCGCAGATGGTGGCGCGCTGGGCAGGGCTGACGATCCCGGGCGCATCGAGCTATGCGGGCTATGCGATGGCGGGCGCGTCCTTCATGGCCTTTGCCTATGCGCTCAATACGGGATCGCATATCCGCGTGACGCTGGGGCTGACCGCGCTTGGCCGCTATCGACGTTGGGGCGAGGTCTGGTGCCTGCTTGTCGGCGCACTGATTGCCACATTCGTCCTGCGATACGCGTGGAACGCGGTCTACTGGTCACGGACGCTGGGCGACATCAGCCAGGGACAGGACGCCACGCCACTGTGGATTCCGCAGATGGTCATGGTCGCCGGTTCGGCGCTGCTGACCTTGTGTCTGTGGGACAACCTCATCCGCATGGTCTTCACCGGACGCTCGGGCACCGAGGGCGAACCGGGCGACATGGCACGGACCGAATAGGGGAAGACGCGGATGGAACAGCTTGCCCCGATCGCGATCTTTCTTTTCGTCCTTTTCCTGCTCCTCGGTACGGGCGTATGGGTTGGGCTCGCGCTTGTCGGCGTCGCCTGGGTCGGGATGGAACTGTTCACCATGCGGCCCGCGGGTGACGCCATGATCACCGTGATCTGGCGGTCCACCTCCTCGTGGACGCTGACGGCGCTGCCGCTGTTCATCTGGATGGGCGAGATCCTCTACCGAACGCGGCTGTCCGAGGACATGTTCCGCGGCCTGTCGCCGTGGCTTGCACGGCTGCCGGGCGGACTCGTGCATACCAACATCGTCGGCTGTACGGTCTTTGCGGCCGTCTCGGGCTCGTCGGCGGCGACGCTGACCACTGTAGGCAAGATGTCGATCCCGGAACTGCGAAAGCGCAACTATCCCGAACCCATGGTGATCGGCACGCTGGCGGGCGCGGCCACACTGGGGCTGATGATCCCGCCTTCCCTCGCGCTGATCGTCTTCGGCGTGACTGTCAACGAATCCATCACCAAGCTCTTCATGGCAGGCGTTTTCCCGGGACTCGTGCTCGCAGGGATGTTCATGGCCTATGTCGCCATCGCCGCGACGCTGTCGAAGGATTTCAACCCGATCCCGGAGCCGCGCACCACCTTCCTGTGGAAGCTGAAGAACTCGCGCTCGCTGATCCCGGTGATGATCCTGATCATGGTCGTGATCGGTTCGATGTATCTGGGATATGCCACCGCGACCGAGGCGGCGGCCTTCGGCGTGATCGGGGCGTTGCTGCTTGCCGCCGTTCAGGGGATGCTGTCCTGGAACAGCTTCGTCGAAAGTCTGCTGGGCGCCACCCGAACCTCGGCCATGATTGCGCTGATCCTCGCGGGGGCTGCGTTCCTGTCGCTGTCGATGGGCTTCACCGGGTTGCCGCGCGCGCTCGCCAACTTCATCGACGGGCTGAACCTGAGCACCTTTCAGCTGCTGATGGCGCTTCTGGTGTTCTACATCATCCTCGGCATGTTCCTCGACGGCATCTCGTCGGTGGTGCTGACCATGGCCATCGTCGAACCGATGATCCGCCAGGCCGGGATCGACATGATCTGGTTCGGCATCTTCATCGTCGTGGTGGTGGAGATGGCACAGATCACCCCACCCATAGGATTCAACCTGTTCGTGCTGCAGGGCATGACCAAACACGAGATGACCTATATCTCCAAGGCCGCCATCCCGATGTTCCTGATCATGGTTCTGATGGTTTTCGTGCTGATCGCCTTTCCACAGATCGCGACCTGGCTGCCCGAGAACATCCGACAACGGCCGGGGGGATGAGTGGAGGCGTCTCTCTCCGCGCTGCCCACTTTGCCGGTCCTGGCCGCGGTCTTCGCCATCGTCACCGCTGCGGCAGTAGTGCAGGCAGGGCTGGGCATGGGCTTCGGCATCATGGCCGCACCGCTGCTTGCGCTGGTCGCACCGCAGTTCGTACCGGTCCCGTGCATCTGGATGGGTTTCTTCACCGCCGCCTGGACGGCGCTCGCGCAGCGGGAGGGGGTCGTCTGGACCGAGGTGGGCATGGGTGCGCTGGGCCGCACAGCCGGGGTGGCGGCGGGGGTTAGCCTGCTGGCGGCGCTCGCCGATACCGTGTCGTTCTCGTTGATTTTCGGGCTGATGGTGGGCGCGGCGGTGCTGATTTCGGTGCTGGGGCGGCCGATGCCCTTTACCCGGACGAACATGATGGCAATGGCGGCGCTGTCTGGGGTGATGGGCACGATTACCTCGGTCGGCGCGCCGCCGATGGCGCTGGTCTACCAGGGCCACAGCCCGCGCGCGGCGCGACCGACGCTGGCGGGGTTCTTCGCGGTAGGCTGTCTTATCTCGCTGGCCGGGCTCCATCTGGCGGGGTTCGCCAGCATGAGCGACCTTGCACTGGCGCTGCTGATGCTGCCGCCGATGCTAGCGGGGCTGTGGATCGCCACGCGGCTGCAGACCCGTTTCGATAGTCGCTTCCGCCCGTTCCTGCTGGCGATCTCGGGTGGCGCGGCGGTGCTGCTGATCGCCCGCGGCCTGACATGAATCGCCCGAGGGAGGATACAAGATGCCCGATTTCATCCTGACCGAGACCCGTGGCGCGGTCCGCCTGATCACGCTGAACCGACCGGAGGTCATGAACGCCTGGCACCGGCCGATGCGGCAGGAACTGGTGGCGGCGCTGGCTGCCGCGAATGCCGAGGACGGGATCGGCGCCGTCGTGCTGACCGGCGCGGGAGACCGCGCCTTCGGTGCCGGGCAGGACCTGGGCGAGGCGCATGGCTTCGACGCTGCCCGTGCGCGGGAATGGATCGACGAATGGGCCGAGCTCTATGGCGCGCTAAGGGCGCTCGACAAACCGTCGGTCGCGGCGCTGAACGGGGTGGCGGCGGGATCGGCGTTCCAGTTCGCGCTCCTGTGCGACCTGCGGGTCGGCCATGCCGGGGTGCGCATGGGCCAGCCCGAGATTGACGCCGGCATCCCGAGCACCACCGGGCCCTGGATCATGCTGGACCGCATCGGACTGGCGCGCACGGTGGAACTGACGCTCACGGGGCGTCTGATGGACGGCGTGGAATGCCACCAGCTGGGTCTGATCAGCCGACTGGTGCCGGCGGCCGAGGTCTTGACCAAGGCGCTGGCACTGGCCGGCGAGCTTGCCGCCAAACCACCGGTGGCGATGCGGCTGAACAAGGCGCGCTTCCGCGCGCTGACCGAGGCCTCGTTCCGCGAGGCGCTGGAGGCCGGCGCCCGCATCCAGGCCGAGGCCTATGGTACCGGCGAGCCGGCGCGGATGATGGAGGCCTTCCTCGCCCGACGGGGGCGGACATGATCGCCGACCTGCCCGCGACAGGCGGGTTTCTCGAGCCGCTCTTGGACATCGCCCGTACCAATCCCGATCGGGTCTATGCACAGTTCGACGGGGCCCCGCTGACATTCGGCGATCTTGACCGGCAGACAGCCGCGCTGGCGGGGGCGCTTCTGGCGCAGGGGCTGGAACCGGGCGACCGGGTGGCCGTGATGCTGCGAAATACGCCCGAGGCGGTGCTGACGATCCTTGCGCTGGCGCGCTCTGGCCTCGTCTGGGTTCCGGTCAACGCGCAGGCGAAGGGGCCGGGGCTTTGCCACATCCTTGGGCATTCCGACCCGGCGCTGATCATCGCCGAGCCTGATCTCGCGCCCGAGATCACCGCAAGCGGTGCCACAGCACGTCCGCTGTTGCTGAGCCCGGCACTGGGGTCGCTGATTGCCGGACCGGCCACAGCCCTGCCGTTGCCCGCCCCCGACGCACTGGCGGCACTGATGTATACCTCGGGCACCACAGGCCCGGCCAAGGGCGTGCGGGTCACGCACCGCATGTTGCGCATCGCCGCCGAGGGCGTCGCCCGCGTTACCGACGCCCGTCCTGGCGATGTGATGTTCCTGTGGGAGCCGCTCTATCACATTGGCGGCGCGCAGATGCTGGGGCTACCCGGCCTTGTGGCGGTGGAGCTGGCGCTCACCGGCGGCTTCAGCGCGCGCCGGTTCTGGGCCCAGGTGGCGGCTAGCGGGGCGACCCATGTCCATTACCTGGGCGGCATCCTGCAGATCCTGCTGAAGCAGCCCGTCTGCCCCGAGGAGCGTGAGAACCGCGTCCGTATCCTGTGGGGTGGGGGTTGCCCAGCCGAGGTGTTCGCGGCCGCCCGCGCCCGCTGGGGTTTCGCCATCCGGGAATGCTACGGCATGACCGAGATGTCCTCGATTACCACGGTAGCCGACGGTGCCACCCCCGGGGTCGTGGGGACGGCGCTTCCATGGTTCCAGGTGTCGATCCGCGACGCCGAAGGCGCCCCGTTGCCCTCTGGCGACCGGGGAGAGATCGTGGTGGAGACAGCCGAGCCCGACGCCTTCTTCGACGGCTATCACCTGAACCCGGAGGCGACCGCGCGCACCCTTCGGACAGGCAGGTTGCATACTGGCGACATCGGATCGTTTGACGAGGACGGCAGGCTGCACTTCCACGGCCGACAGGCGGATGCGCTGCGGATCCGGGGCGAGAACGTCTCGGCCTGGGAGATCGAGCATGTCGTCACCAGTCACCCC
Organism: uncultured Rhodobacterales bacterium; assembly: GCA_964473055.1. Taxonomy (GTDB): domain Bacteria; phylum Pseudomonadota; class Alphaproteobacteria; order Rhodobacterales; family Rhodobacteraceae; genus UBA996. The sequence continues at coordinate 7,158 of CAYYOE010000145.1, forward strand.
GACGTCGAGGATTGCGCCGTCACCGGCACGGCCGCAGAAGTGGGCGAGCAGGAGGCGGTGCTCCATGTCCAGCCCCGCGCCGGCGCCACGCTGGACCCGGCGGCGCTGGCCGCGTGGCTGACCCCGCGCCTCGCCCGCTTTCAGGTGCCCCGCTACATCCGAATGGTCGAGGGTTTCGCCCGCACACCCAGCCAGAGGATCATGAAACACGCGCTGCCAAGGGACGCCGAAGGCGCCTGGGACCGGTTCTCGACGGAGTAGACCCGATGACCCATCCCCTTCTGTTCTCCCGCGCGGATTACGCCGCCCGCGGCGCACGCACGCAGAGACTCATGCGCGCACTTGCCCAACGCGTCGAGGTGGCAGAAGGCGAGGTCCGGATCATCGGATCGAAGTCCCGGCTGCTCCAGGCGCTCACAGCGAACGGCAGCGGAAACGCAGTGCCCACTTACGGACTGAAGTGGCGG
>CAYYOE010000146.1:0-7604 GCA_964473055.1 uncultured Rhodobacterales bacterium
GCCGGGACCGCGTCGCGCTTGCGCAGCCATTTCCCGACGGCTGTGGCGGCGCGGCGGCCACGCTTGTTCAGGGGCCGCGCAGCGTCGGGCATCAGCGGGTCGTCCCAGGACGACTTGGCGTGCCGCATCAGGATCAGCCGCAGCACCATGTCACTTCTTCTTGCGCGGCTTCACGCGTGTCTTGGTGGAGCGGATGATCGACCCCGCGCCGTGCTCCGTGAACAGTTCAAGAAGCGTGGCGTTTGGCAGGCGGCCATCCAGGATCACCGCGGCGCGCACCCCTTCGACCACCGCCTTCACCGCGGTTTCCACCTTGGGGATCATGCCGCCCGAGATCGTGCCGTCCGCGATCATCTCGCGCACCTGGTCGGGCGACATCTGGGTGACGATGTTGCCGTCCTTGTCCTTGACCCCCGGCACGTCGGTCAGAAGCAGCAGCCGGTCGGCCTTCAGCGCGGCGGCGATGGCCCCCGCTGCGGTGTCGCCATTGACGTTGAAGGTCTCGTTCGCGTCCATGCCGGTGGCGACCGGGGCCACGACCGGAATGATGCCGGCCGCGAACAGGTCGCGCAGGACCTGCACGTTCAACTCGACTGGGCGGCCGACGAAGCCCAGTTCCGGGTCGTCAGCCACGCAGACCATCAGGTCGTCGTCCTTGCCCGACAGGCCGACGGCGCGGCCGCCTTCGTCCATGATCGCCTGCACGATCCGCTTGTTCACAAGGCCGGTCAGCACCATCTCGACCACCTCGACGGTCGCCTTGTCGGTCACGCGCTTGCCGTTCACGAAGCGGCTTTCGATGCCCAACCGCGCCAGCAGGTCGTTGATCATCGGGCCGCCACCGTGGACAACCACCGGGTTCAGCCCGACCTGCCGCATCAGCACGATGTCGCGGGCGAAGTCGGCCATCTCCTCGACCCCGCCCATGGCGTTGCCGCCGAACTTCACCACCACGACCGCGCCGGAATAGCGCTGCAGGTAGGGCAGCGCTTCGGCCAGGGTGCGGGCGGTCGCGATCCAGTCTCGGTTCATGTTCTGCGTCTTCATGGGGATTCCGGGGGCGGGGTTCGCCCGCGTTCTAGGGCCAAGGCCCCCCTGCCACAAGCCGCTCGCGCGCCACAAGCGGCCCGCGCCTTCAGCCGATCCCGGCGATGACGCCGCGCAGGGTGTCGATCCCGGTGCCCTTTTCCGACGAGGTCAGCACCAGTTCCGGGAACGCCGCCGGGTGGCGGGCCAGGGCGCCGCGCACCTGGTCCAGCGTTTCGTCCAGCGTATCGGTGCTGATCTTGTCGATCTTGGTCAGCACCGCCTGGAACGGCACCGCGGACCGGTCGAGGAGCGTCAGGATATCCTCGTCCACCTTCTTCACCCCGTGTCGCGCGTCGATCAGCACGAAGGCACGGCGCAGCGTCGCCCGCCCGGCCAGATAGGCGCGCAAGAGCGCCTGCCACTTGGCCACCACGGCCACCGGCGCCTCGGCATAGCCATAGCCGGGAAGGTCCACCAGATAGCGCGACTCACCCAGGGTGAAGTAGTTGATCTCCTGCGTGCGACCTGGCGTGTTCGATGCGCGTGCCAGCGTCCGCCGGCCCGTCAGCGCGTTGATCAGGCTGGATTTTCCCACGTTCGACCGCCCGGCAAAGCAGACCTCGGGGCGGTCGGCCGGTGGCAGGCCGCCCATTGCGACCACGCCCTTCAGGAACTCGACCCGCCCCGCGAACAGCAGGCGCCCGGCCTCCATGTCGGGGGCGTCCGGTTCGGACAGGGGGAAGGCCAGCTTCGTCACGGCACGCGGACCGCATCACCGATGGCGATTTCGCCGCCGGACAGGACACGGGCAAAGACGCCAAAGTCGGTATGGCCGTATGTCCGGTCGAGCAGGCCCATGATGTCGGCATCCTCGGTCCCGGTGTCGGGGTTCGCGTGGGTGGCGCGGCAGCGCCCGATCTGCGCCTCGATGCGCAGGTGCGCGGGTCCAAGGGTGATTTCCTGCCCGATCCAGCCGCGCTCGGCCCAGGGGGTGAAGCCGTCGATCCACAGGTTCCCGCGCCAGCGGTGCAGCCCCAGATCGCGTCCGACCTGCGACCCGAGGTGCGCCAGCGAAGCCATCGACAGGACCGAGACCAGCGGCTGGTCCTGGTCGGTCAGGGCCTGGCCCGGCACGCGGACGACCTGAGCGGGATCCGGGCGCACTGTGGGCCACAGCGGGCTCACCCAGTCCACCAGCGCGGCGCGCCCGTCCGGTGTCGACAAGTCCGCCTCCAGCGCGGGGCGGTCGGGATGGGTAAAACGATAGCGGTCGGGGGCCTGCGTTTCCGCGCGCACGGCCATCAGGGCGGGCGATCCCCAGCCGCGCACGAAATTCAGTTTGGCAGCCCAGGCTGGTGCCGCTGCGTCGAAACGGGTGGCGGCATGGGTGATCGCCCAGGCCCGGTCGCCGGGCAGACAGGCGTCAGGCAACAGCGTTGCGGCTGCCTGTTCTTCCCATCCGATGGACTTCACCGGGTGGCGGACGATCTGCACAAGGCGGCCCGTTTCCACGCCGTCACTTCTTTCCGGGCTTGCCGGGTGGAGTTCCCTTGGGCTTGCCCGAGGATCCCTTTGGCGCCGCGCCCGCGTTGGCAGGCCCCGCAGCCGCTGGTGCCGCTGCGGGCTTCTTCTTGAAGCTCGCCCGGATGTTGCCGAACAGGTCCGGCGTGTGCCCGTGGGTCTTCATGATGATGTATTGCTGGGTAAAGGTGATCACGTTGTTCGCGATCCAGTAGATCACGAGGCCCGAGGCGAAGCTTCCCAGCATGAACATGAAGATCCAGGGCAGCCAGGCAAAGACCATCTGCTGGGTCGGGTCCGTGGGCGCGGGGTTCAGCTTCTGTTGCAGCCACATCGAGACGCCCAGAAGGATCGGGAGGATCCCGATGAAAACCAGATGCAGGATCGACCCGGTTTCGGGTGCGGCCCAGGGCAGGATGCCGAAGAGGTTCATGATCGACGAGGGATCGGGCGCCGATAGGTCGCGGATCCAGCCGATGAAGGGTGCGTGGCGCAATTCGATGGTGACGAAGATCACCTTGTAGAGCGAGAAGAATATCGGGATCTGCAGAAGGATCGGCAGACAGCCCGCTGCCGGGTTCACCTTCTTCTCCTTGTAGAGCTGCATCATCTCTTTCTGGAGGCGCTGCTTGTCCTCGCCCGCGCGTTCCTTGATCTTCTCCATCTCGGGCTGGAGTTCCTTCATCCGCGCCATGGCGACGTAGGACTTGTAGGCCAGCGGGAACAGGACGGCCTTCAGGACAAGGGTCAGGCCGATGATTGCCCAGCCCATGTTGCCGATCTGGACATTCAGCCAGTGCAGGACGGCGAAGATCGGCTTGGTCAGGAAATAGAACCAGCCCCAGTCGATGGAATCGAGGAACTTCTCGATGCCGAGGTCGGTCTGGTAACCGCGGATCACCGCCCATTCCTTGGCGCCGGCGAACAGCTGCGAGGTAACTGTGGCGGTTTCGCCCGGGGCCACCGTCAGGGCGGGGTGGCGCACCTCGGTCTGCATGATGGTGGCGCCGTCCACGAACTTGGTCACGGCGGTGAAGGGCTGGCCAGGCTGCGGGATGAGGGTCGTCATCCAGTAGTGGTCGGTAAACCCGGTCCAGCCGTTCGACGTCACCTCGACGGTTTCCGCGCGCGTGCCTTCACGGGGATCAAAGCTCATGTCCGACAGCTTGTCGTAGTCCGTCTCGGTCAGCTTGCCGTCGGCCATCTGCACCAGGCCTTCGTGCAGGATGAAGAAGTTCATCTGCGGCGGGATGCCGTGGCGGGCGATGACGCCATAGGGGGCCATGCGCTGGGGGTCTGCCCCGGTGTTCTGCACTTCCTGGGTCACGGTAAACATGTAGTCGCCGTCGACCGCGATGGTCTTGCGGAATGTCAGGCCCTTGCCGTTTTCCCAGGTGAGGGTGACGGGCGTCTCGGGTGTCAGCCGCGCACCGTTCGCGGCGGACCACAGCGTGTTCGGGCCGGGCACGTCGTCGAACTCCAGTGCGCCGCCCGGCGCCCAGCCGTGCAGCGCGTAGTAGGCGCCAGGGCTGCCCACGGGGTTCATCAGTTGCACGATGGGCGAGGCGGGATCCACCGTCTCGCGGTAGCCCTTGAGGCGGAGTGTGTCGATGCGCCCGCCCTGCAGGTTGATCGCGCCCTCCAGCCGCGGTGTCTCGATCGACACCCGCGGCGCTTCGGGGGTCGCTTCGGGTTCGGGTGTGCCGGGCGTTGCGGTGACGCCATCGCTGCCGACGGCAGGGGGCGGCAGCAAGGCATCGGTCTGCGGTGCGGTTGCCACAGCCGGGTCGGCCGCAGGCGGCTGCGGCTCTGGCGGGGGGAACATCAGGAACCAGACAAGGATGACGAGAAAGCTCAGCGCCGTCGCAAGGAGAAGGTTCCGGTTGTTATCGTCCATCGCGCCTGACCTGTCCGGGGGATCGGACCGGGTTCAAACGCCCGCGAAGGCAAAGGTCAAGCGGATTCCCCGTGGTGCCGGGCGCGGCACGGCGGCGCGGGTGGGGTAATGCGACCGTTCGCGCCGTCCGGCATGCCCCGGGTCCGGAGCCCCCGGGGGCGACTTCAGCTTGCTTCGCGGCCGATCTGCGGCGGCTCGGACAGCTTTTCCCGGTGGCGGACGATCCAGGCGATGGTCTCTTCGAACGGCATCGGGTGGCCGACCGAGAACCCCTGGACATGCTGGCAGCCAAGCTGTGCCAGCATCGCGTGTTCGCCCAGGGACTCCACGCCCTCGGCGAGGGTTTCCAGCCGCAACCGCTCGGCCATGGTCAGGATGGCGGACACCATTTCCTGCTGGTCACGGTCGCGGTCCACACGGGTGATGTAGCTGCGGTCGATTTTCAGGCGATTGACCGAAAATCGCCGGATCGCGGCCAGCGAGGCGTTGCCGGTGCCGAAATCGTCCAGTTCGATCAGGCAGCCCATCTTGCCCAGCGCGGCGATGTTGCGGGTTACCGTGTCGTTGTCGGATTTCGAGATCACGGTTTCCAGCACCTCGACAGCCAGACGGTCGGCCGTGAGTTCGAACCGGTCGAGTTCCCAGCGGACCCGTTCCACCAGGCGTGGATCGGAAAGCTCCTCGCCCGAGAAATTGACCGCGACCCGAGGGATCGACAGCCCGGCCCGGTCCCAGGACCGGATCGCCGTCAAGGCGTGGTACAGGATGACCTCGCCCAGCCGTTCGTTCAGGCCGGCTGCTGCGATGGCGGGCAGAAAGTCGCCGGGGGGAACGATGCCCCGCTCCGGGTGCTGCCATCGGGCCAGGGCCTCGAAGCCGGAAATGTCGCCGGTGTCCGTGGACACCTGTGGCTGGAACCAGGGCCGGATCTGCCCCTGCTCCAGCGCCGCGGCCACTTCGTCGAGGGTGGAGGGCGCGAAATCGGCGCGGGGCTGCATGTCGGAGGCATAGGAGCGGATCGAGGCCGGCCCGTTCGCACGCGCAGCGGCAAGCGCGTGCTCGGCCGCGGCTAGGTGCGCGGCGCCGCTGCGTTCGGGCGCGCGCGACGGCAGGCAGAAACCAACGGACGCCGTGACATAGGTTCGCCCGGCATCCAGCGCGATCGGGTCGCAGACGGCTTCTTGCAGGCGGACGGACAGCTGGATCAGGGTTTCCAGGTCCATGCGGCGCACCGGCGACAGCGCGACGGCGAACACCGCATGGTCAAGCCGGGCGACAAGATCGCCGTCGCGCAGGTGGCTTTTCAGCCGTTCCGCCACGCGGCGCAGGATGGATTCGGCGGCAGCGGGGCCGTGCTGCGTCTCGAAGCCGGCGAATTCGTCCAGTTCCAGGGTTATGCAGGCCGACCGGCGACCGGTGCTGCGTTCCCCGGAGAAGGCCGTGTCGAGGGCTGCAATCAGGTCTGCGCGGCTGGCAAGCCCGGTCAACGGGTCGCGTCCCCGCGGGCCATGGCCCGGGCGTGGCAGCCAGCCTGACAGGACGACCAGCGCAGGAAGGGCCACGGCTGCGACGATCAGCGCGGGTTCGCCGCCAAACCAGTATCCGCCCAGCATCGTAGCCGGAAGGAAGGCCAGCATGTGCGGCCCGGTCAGGACAGCGCGCAACCCCGCCCAAAGGCGCGCCCCCGCAGTCCCTCGGTCCGGTCCGTTGCCATCCGTCATGATCCGTCTCCTGCACCCACGCGCCCGCAAGCGCTGCAGACGACAGGCTAGGTTCGGACGGTCAGGACCGGGTTAACGGGCCCGGGCGGAAATGCGGCGCATTTTCACTGTTAACGGGTTCCCCCTCGAGTGCCCTGTCGGGATGATCCGTCGCGAGGGCAAGCCCGACGAAATCCCAAAGCCCGGCATCCAGCAGGTGCGAGGGGCGCGCGTTCGTCAATGCCCGGAACAGCACCTGACGACGGCCCGGATGGGTCTTTTCCCAGCCGTCGATCATTGCCTTGACCTGCACCCGCTGCAGCCCTTCCTGACTGCCGCAGAGGTCGCAGGGGATGATGGGGTAGTTCATGGCGCGCGCGAAGCGGTCGCAGTCGGCCTCGGCCACATGGGCCAGCGGGCGCAGCACGAACAGGTCGCCGTCCTCGTTCACCAGCTTTGGCGGCATGGTGGCCAGACGCCCGCCGTGGAACAGGTTCATGAAGAACGTCTCGATGATGTCGTCGCGGTGGTGGCCCAGCACCACGGCCTCGCACCCTTCCTCGCGCGCGATGCGGTAGAGATTGCCGCGCCGCAGCCGCGAACACAGCGCGCAGTAAGTGCGGCCCTGGGGCACCTTGTCCACCACGATGGAATAGGTGTCCTGGTATTCGATCCGGTGCGGCACGCCCATCCGCGTCAGGAACTCGGGCAGGACGGTGGCGGGGAAGCCCGGCTGGCCCTGGTCGAGGTTGCAGGCCAGCAGGTCCACCGGAAGCAGGCCCCGCCATTTCAGCTCGTGGAGGGCGGCCAGCAGCGTGTAGCTGTCCTTGCCGCCCGACAGGCAGACAAGCCAGCGTGCGCCCGGTCTTGCCATGCCGTAGGTATCCACAGCCTCGCGCACGCTGGCGATGATCCGCTTGCGCAGCTTGCGGAACTCGGTCGACTTCGGGGCGCCGTGGAACAGGGGATGGATGTCCTCACCCGAATCCAGTCCCACGTCGCCGATGTCGTCGGGTTCCGCCGTCTCGAGATCGTCGCGCATGGCCTTTCCCCTCTTCGCGATCCGGCCCCACGATCCGGATGCGGTGCGGGTGCGCGTCGGTTATACTGCTTCGCATTGGGGATGCGAGATTGAAACGGGTCTTCGGACCGCAGGGAGGGGATTGCGATGGATCACGTCTTCACGGCACGGGCGCGGCGGGGCCAGGGGTTTTCCGCCTCGCCGGGGCCGGTGCGGTTTCTGGCGGTGCCGCCGGGCGCATCCGCGCCCTTGCCCGCGCACCAGATGCGCAAGTCGGACTGGGTGCGCGACGTGATGGCCGCGGCGGGCGGCGTGTCGGGCGGGGGGGTCGCGAAACGCGGGGACGTGGTGATCTATGTCCACGGGTTCAACACCGATCCGGGCGACATGCTGGCGCGGCTGCGCAAGCTGAAGGTCGCGCTGAAGGGGCAAGGCT
>CAYYOE010000147.1:0-7600 GCA_964473055.1 uncultured Rhodobacterales bacterium
GTGGCTGGCCGATGCGATGGTGGATCTGTACCAGCAGTACTTTCGCTTCCCCTTCATCCTCCAGTCCACCAGTCCCGGCACCATTGCGGTATCGGCAGTCCTGGGCCTGTTGGTGGCCGGGCTGGGCGGGCTGCGCGCGGTCTGGTCCTCGGTTCGTCTGCTGCCTGCCGAAGCGATGCGGCCCCCCGCGCCACCGGCCTTTGGCCGGGGCGCAATCGACAAGGCACTGACCTGGCTTGGGCTTCGGCAGACCAGCATGATGATCCTGCGGTCGATCCTGCGTTGGCCGGGGCGCGCGGCGATCACGCTGTTTGGGGTATCGGCATCGGTCGCGGTGCTGGTGATGAGCTATTTCCTGTTCGATTCGGTCAAGCTGATGGCCGAAAGCGTCTTTGATCGCGCGAACCGGCAGGACTTGACGCTGACACTGGCGCAGCCCGTCGGCGAGGACGTGATCCAGGCGGCGCGCAGGCTGCCCGGCGTGCTGCACGCCGAGGCGGGATATGGCATCCCGGTGCGGCTGGTCCACGGCCCGGTGGAACGCCTGTCTGCGCTTCAGGCCCACAGGAAGGGCGCCACCCTGGCGCGGCTCGTGGACGATTCCGGCAATCAGGTGGCCCTGCCGCCGCATGGCCTTGTCCTGCCGGAAATGCTGGCCCGGGCGCTTGCTGTCGGCCCAGGTGCCACCGTGGAGGTCGAACTTCTCGCGCCGCCACGGGAAACCCTCTGGCTGCCGGTTACGGCGGTGATCCAGCAGGGGTTGGGGCAGGAGGCGCATATCGACGCCGACGCCCTGTTCGTCGCGCTGCGCAGCGGGTCGCAGGTTAGCCACGTTCACCTCTCGGTCGATCCCGCCGCACGTTCCGCGCTGGACGCCCAGGTGCGCGCCCTGCCCGCCGTCGCCGCGCTGATCGACTGGCGCGAGGTGAAGCGGCAGTTCGACGAGACGCTGAACGAGAACCTGCTGACCACGGTGATGATCTACACCGCCATCGGCGTGATGATCGCCGTGGGCGTGATCTACAATGCGGCCCGGATCCAGTTGTCCGAGCGCAGCTATGAACTGGCAACCCTGCGGGTCCTGGGCTTCACGCGCGGGCAGGTCGGGTTCGTCCTGGTGGGCGAGATGATGCTTCTGACCCTGATCGCGATTCCGGTGGGCTGGGCGCTGGGCACATGGCTGGCGCAGGGCATGGTAGACGCGGTCTCGACCGACATCATGCAACTGCCCTACCGCATTTCGCGCCGGACCTATGCGATGGCGGGGCTGGCGGCGGGTCTGGCGGCGCTGGGGTCGGTCCTGCTGGTGCGGCGCAGGCTGGACAGGGTTGATCTGGCCATGGCGCTGAAGGCGCGGGACTAGGAGGCACGGACATGGCGATGACACGCAAGCTGATCCTTGGTGCGGGTGGCGCGGCGGTTCTGGGGGCCATTGTCTGGGCGCTTTGGCCCGAACCCATGGCGGTGGATCTGGCCGAGGTGGCGGCCGCGCCGATGGAAGGCACGGTGACGGCGGAAGGCGTCACGCGGGTGCGCGATCCATTCACCGTGGCAGCCCCGATCACCGGCACGACCACCCGGTCGCCGGTCGAGGTGGGCGACCTCGTGCGCGCGGGCGAAACGGTGGTGGCGGTGATCCGGCCCGCCGACCCCGCCCTGATGGACGCGCGCACCCGCGCCCAGGCCGAAGCCGCCGTTACCGAGGCCGAGGCGGCACTGGCACTGGCCGAAACGCGCGTTGCCGCCGCCGAGGCCGACCTGCGCCAGGCGACCAGCCAGCTGGAACGCGGGCGCAGCCTTGCCGCTGCGGGCACGATCGCGCGCCGGATGCTGGAGGAACTGGAAACGGCCGAGATCGCGGCGACCCAGTCGCTTGCAGCCACCCGGTCGGAAGTGGACCTTGCGCGCGCGTCGCTGGTCCGGACGCGGGCGCAACTGATGCTGCCGGGGGATATCGGTGTGGCGGGCGAACCGGGAGAGTGCTGTCTGAGGATCATGGCGCCCCACAACGGCACGGTGCTGACCTTGCAGGACCCCTCGGCGCGCCCGGTCGTGGCCGGCCAGGCATTGCTGACGCTGGGCAACCTGGACGATCTGGAAATCGTGGTGGACCTGTTGTCCGCCGATGCCGTGCTGGTCGTGCCGGGCATGGCGGCGCGGATCGACCGCTGGGGTGGTCCGGATGTGCTGGAGGCCGTGGTGCGGCGGGTTGCCCCCGCTGCCTTCACCCGCACCTCGGCACTGGGGATCGAGGAGCAACGGGTGCGCGTGCATCTCGACCTCACCTCCCCGACCGCGGCGCGCGGTGGGCTGGGCGACGGGTTCCGGGTCTTTGTCCGTCTGGTCCTGTGGCAGGAGGACAGCCTGGTCCAGGTGCCGCAAGCCGCCCTGTTCCGGCAAGATGGCGGCTGGGCGGTCTTTCAGGTGACGAACGGGGTGGCACGGCTGGTGCCGGTGCAACTGGGGCGGCAGGTCGAGGGATCGGCCGAGGTGCTGGGCGGATTGGCCCCGGGCGACAGTGTCGTGCTTTTCCCGTCCTCGTCCCTGGCAGACGGGGCGCGTGTGGTGCGGCGTGGTCAATGACCGCCCCCGGACTTGTCGGCTGACCGAGACAGCCCGCCACGTTCAGTGGCGAGTTCCTTGCGAGCCTTGGACTTCATACCGCCTGAACGCGTCCCCCGCCCGGAACAGCCGAGAGAGCCACCCGGGCAACGGATGGCCGCCCCCACGGCCCGCCGCTTGTGGGCGCCCTGCGTGACCGTCGTCACCTCCGACGTGGGGCAACGCGTCAGCAGGCGTCGGACATCAGGTCGCAGGCCCGGAAAAAAAGTTGTCATGCCGGGAATAAGCCCGGTGCTGCCGCGTCATCAGGGCATCGGACACCGCCGGACACCGGCGCAGGGTCCGCCAGATAAGGAAAGGAACCGATCATGGCCAAGACCGAGAAACCCCTCGCCCGCCGCGAATTCCTCGCCCGTGTGGGCCTTGCCGCCGGCACCGCCTACGTCGCCCCCAGCCTGACCAGCCTCGGCATGGCGCGCGCTTCGGGTGCGTCAGGCGCCTCGGGCGCCTCCGGACCGTCGGCGGCGTCGGGTCCGTCGCGGTCGTCGGGCCCGTCGGGTCCGTCGGGCCCCTCGCGCGGGTCGCGTCCGTCCCGTCCCGGCGGGCGGTCGAACTCGAACTACGGCGGCAGCCGCTGGAATGGCAGCCAGCAGGCGGGCGAGGTGCCCCGCTGGATGCGCCGCCTGTTCGGCGGCTGAGGCCGGGAAGAGATCCGGAACATGTGACGGCCCCGTGCCTGGCGCGTGGCTCGAAAATGGGGCGCGGCGTGACCGCGCCCCCCTATATGCTCGGGTCCCGCGCGCCACTCGACGGGACCGACGACGAAGGGGGCCACGCGATGGGCCACGACGCAGCCTTGGAAAGCCCGCCTTCCGTGGGAAACATCCTGCAGCTTGACGCCGCGGGGATCGACCGCCCTGTCGTGCTGGTGGACGCCGCCGACCTTGTGCCCGCGGTCCGTTCGGTCACGCGGGGCTGGGCGATGACAACGACAGGCCTGCCACCAGAGGCCCTGCCCGACACCGCGCTGTCGACCCTCTTGGGCGCGGGCGCGGGGCGCTATGACCACCATTCGGTGCACCTCTTGGACCCGCTGACGGGGCTTGCCCCGGCGTCGGCCGTCTGCAGCCTGATGGCGGACCTGGCGCAGGAATTCTTCGAATGCCGCCCGGGCTGGCTGGCGCTCCATTGCGGCGCAGTCCGGTCCGGCGACCGCCTGATCGCGTTCGCCGGGCAGGCACGCGCCGGGAAAAGCACCCTTGCCGCGCGGCTGTCCGCCGAGCCCGACCTGTCGGTGGTCTGCGACGACGTGCTGCCCGTCGATCCCGATGGGACGGCCATGGCGCTGGGCGTCGGCCCGCGCCTGCGCCTGCCGTTGCCACCTGCCGCCTCGGACCGCTTTCGCGCCCATGTGGACCAGACGCTGGCGCTGGCAGACCGCCGCTATGGCTACCTGCATCCGGACACCCTGCACCCCCACGGCCCCGCCGGACGGCTGGGCGCGGTCCTTCTGCTCGACCGGGCCGAGACCGGCCCGGCCAGCCTGCACCTGGTCGACGCGCCCGAAGCCGTCGCCCACCTTCTGGCCCGAAACATGGCCCCCGGCGACCTTGACGACCAACTGGCGCGCGTGACGGCCCTGGCCGAAGGGGCGGCCTGCCTGCGCCTGGTCTATTCCGACCTCGAGGATGCGGTCGCGCTGATCCGGGCGGCCTTTCCGCCGGGACAGGACTGGCCCGCCATCAACCCCGATGCCCCGCTTCCCCCCGTGCCGCCACGGCCCGAACCCGCAGGCAGCGCGGCGCCTGCCCTGCCCGCCCCGTCGATCGACATGGCGCAGGGCTACCGCGCGACCCCCAACGTGGCGGCGCGTCCTGTCGGCGATGCGCTGTTCCTGTGCCTGCCGGACGATCAGGACATCGTCCACCTGAACGCGACCGGTGCCGCCATCTGGCACCTGCTGTCGGATGAGGAGTCCGGCCCGGTGAGCGGCGAGACAATCGCCGACCTGCTGTCCGAGGCCTTCCCCAGGGTTCCGGCGGATGAGATTCTGCAGGACGTGGGCGCTATCCTCGCCGATCTGGCTGCGGCCCGACTGATACGGCCCGCCTCGCCCTGATGCTCTTTCCCCCTTCCAGGCAGCGCTGCCGCACCCCTCCTTGAAGGACGATCCCCCTTGGCGTATCAGGCCGCGCAATCTTCGGGCGACGGCCCGGGCGGCGGGGGGCCCATGTCCATTCTGGTGATGAAGTTCGGCGGCACCTCGGTCGCCACGACCGACCGCATCAAGCGCGCGTCCAAGCGCGTGGCGCGCGAGGTGGCCAACGGCCACGACGTGATCGTGATCGTCTCGGCCATGGCGGGCGAGACCAACAAGCTGGTGGGCTTCGTGAACGATGTCTCGCCGTTCTACGACGCCCGCGAATACGATGCCGTGGTGTCTTCTGGCGAGAACGTGACCGCAGGGCTGATGGCCCTGCAACTGCAGGAAATGGAGATCCCGGCGCGCAGCTGGCAGGGCTGGCAGGTGCCGCTGATCACCACCTCGGCCCATGGCGCTGCCCGGATCGAGGACATCCCAACCCACAACATCCTGCAGAAATTCGCGGAAGGCATGAAGGTCGCGGTGATCGCGGGTTTCCAGGGCATCAGCCCCGAGGGCCGCATCACCACGCTGGGGCGCGGCGGGTCCGACACCTCGGCCGTGGCCTTCGCTGCTGGCTTCGAGGCAGTGCGCTGCGACATCTACACCGATGTCGACGGCGTCTACACCACCGACCCGCGGATCTGCGCGCGCGCGCGCCGACTGGACCGGATCGCCTTCGAGGAAATGCTGGAACTGGCGTCGCTGGGCGCCAAGGTCCTGCAGACGCGGTCGGTGGAACTCGCGATGCGCTACAAGGTCAAGCTGCGGGTCCTGTCCAGCTTTGACGACAACGACGAGATGGCGGGCACCCTGGTCTGTGCCGAGGAGGATATCGTGGAAAGCAACGTGGTGGCGGGCGTGGCCTTTTCGCGCGACGAGGCAAAGATGACGCTGATCTCGGTCGCCGATCGCCCCGGCATTGCCGCGGCGATCTTCGGGCCGCTGGCCGAGGCGGGCGTGAACGTCGACATGATCGTGCAGAACATCGCCGAGGATGGCCGCACAGACATGACATTTTCCTGCCCGGTCGACCAGGTTAAGCGCGCCGAGAAGGCAATGCAGGACGCCAAGACCGCGGGCGCGATCAACTTCCACGACCTGGTGGCCGATACCGACGTCGCCAAGGTCAGCGTCGTGGGCATCGGCATGCGCAGCCATGCGGGCGTGGCGGCGACGATGTTCAAGGCGCTGGCGGCCGAGAACGTGAACATCAAGGTCATCACCACGTCCGAGATCAAGATCAGTGTGCTGATCGACCGGCGCTATATGGAACTGGCCGTGCAGGCGCTGCACGACGTGTTCGGCCTGGACAAGGTGGCGTGACGCGACCGCCCGCGAATGCCGGTTTCCCTTCCGGCCCGATGTGATCTAGTGTCGCCCCGACGCGACAGGGGGCAGCGCGCCGGAATCCGACATGCCACATCGCACCGAAAGCGAAAGCCGCAAGCTTCTTGGTCGGCTGCGGGACACCTTGGCCGAAAAGAGCGCAGGCCAGGCGCGGCTTGACGCAATCACGCGGCTGATCGCGTCCTCGATGGCCTGCGAGGTCTGCTCGGTTTATCTGTTCCGCGATCGCGACACGCTGGAGCTATGCGCCACCGAGGGCCTGAACCGGGACGCCGTCCACCAGACCCGGATGCGCGTGGGCGAGGGCCTGGTCGGCCGGGTGGCGAAATCGGCCCAGCCCGTCAACACCGCGAATGCCCCGCAGACCCGCGGCTTCCGCTACATGCCCGAGACGGGCGAAGAACTGTTCTCGTCCTTCCTGGGCGTGCCGATCCAGCGACTGGGCCAGACCCTGGGCGTTCTGGTCGTGCAATCTCGCGAGGCGCGCCTGTTCACGGACGACGAGGTCTACGGCCTGGAGGTCGTCGCCATGGTGCTGGCCGAGATGGCCGAGCTTGGCGCCTTCGTGGGCGAAGGCGCGGCATTGGCAAAACTGCACCAGCGCCCGGTGACGTTCAACGGCAGCACCGGCCAGGAGGGGGCGGCAGAGGGCCATGTCTGGCTGCACGAACCCCGTGTGGTGGTGGCCAACCCCGTGGCCGACGATCCGGATCAGGAACTCAGGCGCCTGCGCGATGCGGTGGCGGCACTGCAGATCTCGGTCGACGACATGCTGGCTCGGACCGAGACCGCCGACCGCGAGGGGCGCGAGGTGCTGGAAACCTACCGGCTGTTTGCACGGTCCCGCGGCTGGGTCCGGCGGATGGAAGACGACATCGCGGCGGGCCTGTCCGCCGAGGCCGCGGTGGAAAAGGAACAGTCGCTCGCGCGCGCACGCCTCGCCCAGGCGCCCGACCCCTACCTGCGCGACCGGCTGCAGGATCTTGACGATCTGTCGAATCGCCTGCTGCGGCTTCTCACCGGCCAGGGTTCTGACACCGGGGCGGAAATGCCGGACAACCCGATCCTCGTCGCCCGAGCGATCGGACCGGGCGAGTTGCTGGAATACGGGCGCAAGCTGCGTGGCATCGTGCTGGAAAAGGGATCCGTCGGCAGCCATGCGGCGATCGTGGCCCGCGCGCTGGCGATCCCGCTGGTGATCAACGCCGAACGCATCACCACCGAAGCGCTGAACGGCGACCTAATCCTTGTCGATGGCGATTCGGGCGTCGTGCACCTGCGGCCCGAGGACCAGATCGTGTCGGCGTTCCGCGACAAGGCGGCGATGCAGGCGGCCGCGCAGGAACGCTATGCCTCCTTGCGCGACCAGCCCGCGACGGCGCTTTGCGGAACAACCGTGGCCTTGCAGATGAATGCTGGCCTGATGGCCGACCTGCCATCGCTTGCCGGTTCGGGGGCCGAAGGCGTGGGCCTGTTCCGCACCGAACTGCAGTTCCTGATCCGCACCCGCGTGCCCCGGCGCGACGAACTGGCCCGCCTCTATTC
>CAYYOE010000148.1:0-7566 GCA_964473055.1 uncultured Rhodobacterales bacterium
TTGTGGGGTGGTATGCCGCACAAGGGGCCGAGGTGGCCGAGCACTGGCACCCCGGGGGGCACGAGATCGACCAGGGCGAAGTGACCGCGCTGGCGGGGTTCCTGCGGGGGTGACGACGGGCTAGGCTGTTCCGTGCGTGGACGAGGCACGGGACAGCCATGATCGACAAGCTGGAGATGTTCCTTGTGCTGGCGCGCGAACGACACTTCGGGCGCGCGGCCGAAGCCTGCGGAGTGACGCAGCCCACGCTGTCGTCGGCGATCCGGTCGCTGGAGGACCTGCTGGGTGTGCAACTGGTGCGGCGCGGATCGCGCTTCATCGGCTTGACCGACGAAGGCGAACGGGCGCTGGTCCGCGCACGGGTGATGGTGGCCGAGGCCCGCGCGCTGAAGTCCGAGATGCGCGCGGCGACGGACGGGCTGACGGGGCGGCTGCGGTTGGGCGTGATCCCGACGGCGCTGCCGATGGTGGCGGACCTTACCGCGCCGCTGGTCGCGCGGCACCCGGGGGTCCGCGTGACGATCCTGTCCTGCACCTCGGCCGAGATCCTGGCGGGCATTGCCACCCTCGAACTGGAGGGCGGGCTGACCTACCTGGACAACGAACCGCTGGGGCAGGTCGCGCATCTGCCGTTGTATGACGAGACCTACTGCCTGTTGTGCAGGGCGGACGCGCCCCTGGCGCGACGAAACCGCGTCACCTGGGCCGAGGCGGCGGCGCAGGATCTGTGCCTGCTGACCCCCGACATGCAGAACCGTCGGATCATCGCACAGCATCTGGGCACGGACGCGGCGACGCGGGCCGAATCCAACTCGGCGCTGGCGCTGGTGTCGCATGTTCGGACGGGGCGCTGGATGTCGGTCGTTCCTGCGGCGCTGGCCGGAATGGTGACGGCGAACGGCGCGCTGGTATCCGTCCCCCTGGTCGAGCCCGAGGTGCGCCATGCCGTTGGCCTGGTGACCGAGTCGCGCACTCCTCCCGTGCCTCTGGTCGGTGCGCTGATGGACGAGGCGCGTCGCCTGGCGCGTCGCACGCAGCAGGCCGGTCCGGCGGTTGCGTGATGCAGGTGTTGCAGCGGCCTAATAGGCCTCGCCGTAGCCGTAACCCTTGTCCGAGAAGCGGCATTTGTTGAGGACGGTTCCCATCACGCCGGTCTGCGCCGCAAGTTCCCGTTCGCACTGGTCGACCTGCTGGACCGTGGTCAGTTCGGCCGCCGCGACGATCAGGGCGCAATCGACGTGCTGCAGGAAACCCAGCGTGTCATCGCTGGCGAGCATCGGAGGCGAGTCGAAAACCATCAGGTCGGGTCTGAATCGCGTCTCGATATCGGCAAGCACGTCGGCAACCTGATTGCCCAGGATCAGCGCGGAAGGGTTGCGCACCGGTTCCCGGTTCATGGCAACGGCGACCGAGGCCCCGATCCGCACCGCTTCGTCGCGGAAATCCGTGCGACGGTCGAGCACATCGGAAAACCCTTGCCGCTGGTCGGGCGCGCGATAGCCAAGGGTCGCGGCCATCGCCGGGCGGCGCAGATCGACTTCGCAGAACACGACGCGGAAATCGCGTTGGCGCGCGAAGCTGAGGGCGAGCGCGCATGTCAGGGTGGTCTTGCCGCAGCCGGGGGTGGGTGAGGTGATCAGAAGCCGCTTCCAGTGGTTGGCCCGGACCTGCTGGATCACTTTCGTGCGCAAGAGGTCCACTACGGGAAACCCGGGGTCGTTGGAGTCGGTCGGTATCCGGTTGCGGCGCAGCGCAGCGGGGCGCGGCTCGAAGCTGTTCAGTTCGGCCCAGGCCGCTTCGGCCGGGTCGCCATCACGCGACGGCGTGGCTGGTGCGCCGCGCTGGCCGGGCCTGGCGGGGGCGGGCTGTGGCGATGCACCTTCGGGGTCGTGTCCCTGTGCTGCTGCGGCAGACTCGCGCCGCGCCCGCGCCTTGTTGATGGCATCACGCAATTTTTCCACGGTCAGCTCCGATCAGAGGCCGAGGCGCCCGACCACGCGGTCGACCACTGTATCGAGAGGCATGAATTGTTCGTGAACAACGTACAGACTCGCCGGAATGCCGAGAAAGACAACCGCAAGCGCCGCCCCGAGCCGCATGCGCCGCACAAACGTCTCGCGGCGACTGGGCAGGTAGGGAACCGTGACCAGTGGCACGATCCCGAGCTTCGAGGTCAACTCGGAGGGTCGACGGATTGATCGGTTCAGGGTTTCCAGCAGGAAGATCAGGCCAAGCGACAGACCGATGCCTGCCGCCACGCCCATGGCTGCGATCTTGTTGCGGTTCGGTCGAACCGGACGGTCCGGCGGTGTGGCCTGTGACAGGACGCTGATCCGCTCGCCCTTGGACAGGACCTCGATCCTCTCACCCGTCCGGGCAGCGGCAAGGCTGTTGACCGCGGCATTATAGAGCGACTGGGTATTGGCGTATTCCCGTTCCAGCGACTGCAATTGCACGGTGTTCGTGGGGGTCCGGTCGATCGAGGCTTCGAGGTTGGCGAGCGAGGCCTGCAACCGGGCCACTTCGTCGCGGTTGAAGGACACGCGCGATTCGATTTCCGAAAGCTGAAGGCCGAACAGGGCCCCGTCGCCGGTCAGTGGCAATTCCTCGCCAGGTGTGACCGGCCGGCCCTGCTGCGCCGCCTCCAGCACCGCCACACGCTGTTCCAGGGCGATGACGCGCGGGTTGCCCGGGGCATAGACGCGGCGGGCCTGTTCCAGTTCGATCCGGGCGGCGCGCAGTTCCAGCTCTTCCGGGCTGCGCTGGTCGATGGTGGCGGTCAGGCGCCCGGTCGCCTCGAACAGTTGTGTCAGACGGGTGCGCTGGTCTTCCAGCGACGCGATTTCCCGGTTGAGTTGCCCGATCCG
This sequence comes from uncultured Rhodobacterales bacterium, assembly GCA_964473055.1. Classification (GTDB taxonomy): domain Bacteria; phylum Pseudomonadota; class Alphaproteobacteria; order Rhodobacterales; family Rhodobacteraceae; genus UBA996. The sequence continues at coordinate 2,868 of CAYYOE010000148.1, forward strand.
TTCCTGAATGGCCGATTGCTGGCTGAGGCGGTAGTTCAGGGTATCCGGAAGCGCCTCGATATTGGCGTTCTGGAAGTCGAGGATCGCAGCACTGCGCTGGTCGAGCTCGAGCGAAAGCCGCTGGACCTCCTGCTGGAAGAAGGCAAGCGTGTCTTCGGCGCGGCTTGTCCGTTGCCGCACGTTTTCTTCAAGGATGCGCGTGACATAGGTACCGACGACATCTGCCGCGATCTGGGGGTCGCGGGCCTCGAAGGCGATGTCGATCACGACCGCACGGTCAGAGCCGGCCGAGCGGAAGAAGGACGTCGCTGTGCGCATCGCGGCGACCACCTGGTCCGGGGTCATCTCCGACCGGTTCTCGAACACGTTATGGAGGTTTGCGACCTCGATCAGGTTGGCGCGCGTAAGCAGTCGCTGCTCGATCAGGTCGAGTTGCTCTGACGTGCTCGGCTGGTTCCCCGACTCCAGCAGGTTGCCGGAGATCTGCGGGCGTTCCTGGGCCAGGACGGCCTCTGCCCGGTAGACATCCGGGGACATCAGCGCAGCCACGACACCCAGTGCACCGAAAGCCCCTGTCACGACGACGAAGAGCGGCAGGCGCCGCATGAACAGGGTGAGGTAGAACTTCAACTCGGCGTACATATCGACCGGTCCTTCGTCGCGGCCATGCCGCACCACGAAACTCATAACATCTGTTGGATGGATATAGGACTCCCGGAAAATGGCTACAACTGCACAAGCCCGTCAGACCGGTCCGGTTGCCTGCCCATCGACAGTTCCGCGCTTGCCAAGGAACTGTCGCGCGCTCCTAGAAGCCCGTGTGGACGGACCGGATGCGCACCAGCCCGCGCCGGTCGTGTGACTGGCGGGCGGCGGTCCGCGCTGCTACATCGACCTTGTCCCGCCCTCCAGGTAAGAGACCCTGCATTGGCACTTCGAATTCGCACCCTCGCCCTGTCCCTGGCCTGCGTCGTTGCCCTCGCGGGGTGCGATTCGTCCGAAGAGAAGGCGGAACGACATTTCCAGACCGGGATGGAGCGTCTGGCAGAAGGCGATGTCGACCGGGCGATCATCGAGTTCCGGAACGTCTTTCGCCTGAAGGAAAACCACATGGAGGCCCGGATGGCCTTTGCCCGCGCAATGCGGGACCGTGGGGACATTACCGAATCGTATCGCCAGTACCTGTATGTTTCGGAGCAGGAGCCGGACAACTACGAGGCGCGCGTCGAACTGGCGCGGATCGGTGCCGCAACGGGCGACTGGGATCTGGCCGAACGCCATGGCCGCCGCGCCCTGCAGATCGACGCCACGACCGAGGCGGCGCAGGCCATCGACGCTGTCCTGCGGTATCGGTCTGCCATTGCGGCGGCGGATGCGCCTGCCCGCCGCGCCGCGGCGTCCGATGCCGCGGCCCTGATCCCGGCACAGCCGGGCGACCTGGTCCTGCGGGATGTCGTGATCGACAACCATGTGCGCGAGGGAGAGCTTTCGCAGGCGCTTGCAGCGCTCGATGATGCGCTCGCGGCGGGTTTTACCGATCTGCGCCTGATGCAGCTGCGCCTTGGGCTGCTGAACCAGCTTGGAGATACAGCCGGAATCGAGGCGCAGCTTGGCCGGATGCTGGCGGCCGAGCCCGGGAACATGGAGTATCTGGCGACGCTGGTGCGCTGGCATATCGGCCAGGACGACCCGGACAAGGCCGAGGCCGTCCTGCGCGACCGGATCGACCCGGCGGCGCCGGACGTCGAGGCGCAGGTGCTGCTGGTGCGGTTCCTGAATGACGTGCGCGGCACCGAAGCGGCGCGGGCAGAACTGGATGCCCTTGTCGGTGCCGGGTCCGGGGCCGAAGCGGTGTTCCGGTCGCTTCGGGCGGGGCTGGACTTTGATGCGGGGCGCCAGTCCGAGGCCATTGCCGAGATGGAGGCGCTGGTCGCCGGGCAGGACCCATCCGAACAGGTCAACGGATTCAAGGTGGCGCTGGCGCAGATGCTGCTGGCCTCGGGCAACCAGGTGGCGGCGCGGCAGAAGGTGGAAGAGGTGCTGTCGGCCGACGGCACGAACACGCCGGCCCTGAAGATGCGGGCGGCCTGGCAGATCGACGAGGATCAGGTGGATGCGGCGATCGCCTCGTTGCGGCAGGCGCTGGACCGGGTGCCGAACGATCCCGAATTGCTGTCGCTGATGGCGACCGCCCATGCCCGGAACGGCAATCGAGACCTGTCGAACGAGATGCTGTCGCTGGCTGTCCAGGCATCCCGGAACGCGCCCGCCGAAAGCCTGCGCTATGCCGAGGCGCTGCTGGCGGACGACCGGCTGGACGGGGCCGAGGCCGTGTTGATCGACGCACTGCGGATGGCGCCGGGGGATGTCGGGCTGCTGACCGAAATCGGCCGCGTCTATATCCTGATGCGCGACTGGCCCCGGTTCGATCAGGTGGAGGCAACGCTTCGGCGACAGGAAAGCGAGCAGGCCACCGCCGCCGCGAACCAGTTGCGACTGGCGCGGCTGTCGGCCGAACAGCGGCCCGACGAGGCGATCGCCTTCCTGGAAGGGCTGGCCGCGGACGCGGGCGATGCCGCGGCCACTGCGGTGCCCATCGTCCAGGCGCACTTCACCGCCGGGCGCTACGAGGCCGCGCTGGCGTTTCTGGACACGCGGCTGGCCGAGACGCCCGACAACCCGACCCTGCTCTATCTGCGCGCTGCGGCCATTGCGGCCCTGGGCCAGGTGGACGAGGCCAAGGCGGCCTATCGTGTGCTGGCTGCCGATCTGCCCGATGCCGAGGCGGTTTGGCGCGCGCTCTATGCGCTGACCCGACAGACCGAAGGGCCCGAGGCGGGCGTGGCCCTGCTGCGTGAAGCGATCAGCGCCCTGCCCGAGGCCCCGAACCTGCAATGGGCGCTGGCGGGCGAACTGGAACAGGCGGGCGATATCAACGGGGCGATCGCCATCTACGAGGCGCTTTATGCGCAGGACAGCGGGTCAGTCGTGATTGCCAACAACCTGGCCAGCCTGATCTCGACCTACCGCGAAGACCCGGAGAGCCTGGAGCGGGCCTGGACGATCGCGCGTCGGCTGCGCGGGATCACGGTTCCGCAGCTGCAGGATACCTACGGCTGGATCGCGCTGCGCCGCGGGCTGGTGGACGAGGCGCTGGCCCATCTGCAACCCGCCGCCATCGGCCTGCCGGGCGACCCGCTGGTGCAGTATCATCTGGCTGTGGCCCTGCAGCGCGCCAACCGGGCGCCCGAGGCGATCGCGCAGTACGAACGTGCGCTGGCCGTGGCGGGACCGGCGGATACGCGCGTCCAGTTCGACCGGGCGCGGGAGGAACTGTCGCGCCTGCGCGCCACCGTGGCGGCCGGCGACGACGGGGCCGGTTCCGGCGGCGGGGACCTGGACCAGCCGTGACCCGCCTTCTGCGGGACCACCGGGGTGACTAGCGTCGGCTGGCGCGAGTTGACGGCGGTCTGGTGGATCGGCGGGGCCTGCATCGCCATCGAGGCGCTTCTGCAACTGGCCGATGCCGGCCTGATCGGCCTGCCCCGGCTGCGTCTGACCGCCTACGAATACGGCGGGTTCTGGCCCGGGCTGCTGCGGGACTGGCGCCCGAACTTCCAGGGCCAGGCTGCGGCGATGTTCGTGACCCACGCCTTCCTGCATGCGGGGGCGCTGCACCTGGGGGTCAACATGCTGACGCTCGCGTCGCTCGGGCGCGAGGTCGTGCGGCGGGTGGGACAGGCGCGGTTTCTTGTCCTTTATGCCCTGTCGATCCTCGGCGGCGGGGCGGGTTTCGGGCTGCTGGCGCCGACGCTGCGGCCAATGGTCGGGGCGTCGGGCGCGCTGTTCGGGCTGGCCGGGGCGCTGGCTGTCTGGGAATGGCAGGCCCGGCGCGACAAGGGTCTGTCGGAAGCGCCCGTGGTGCGCTTCGTGCTGTTTCTGGCTGTGCTGAACCTGGTCCTGTGGTGGGCGATGCGGGGCCAGCTGGCCTGGGAGACGCACCTGGGCGGCTTTGTCGCTGGTGGGCTGGCCGCAGCGTTCCTTGGGCCAGAGCGTCAGAAATAGCCCGTCACCAGCGCTTCCGACACGATGGTCCAGCCGTCGGCGACCACGAAGAAGGACAGCTTGAACGGCAGCGACACGATGGCGGGGGGCACCATCATCATGCCCATCGACATCAGCACCGCCGCGACGACGAGGTCGATCACCAGAAACGGCAGGAAGATCAGGAAGCCGACCTGAAAGGCGCGGGCGATCTCGGACAACAGGAACGACGGCACCAGGATCGACAGCGGCGCGTCGCGCGACTGTTCGGGTGGTGTCACGTCCCGCAGCGCGGACATCCGGTCCAGCGTGTCGATATCCACGCGCGCCCCCATGAACCCGCGGAACGGTTCCATCCCGGCGGCGAAGGCCTGTTCCGGGGGGGCCGTGCCGTTGATCATCGGCTCCAGACCCGCCGTCCAGGCCTCGGTCAGGACGGGTTCCATCACGAACCAGCTGAGGAACAGGGCAAGCGCCACGATCAGCATGTTGGGGGGCGATTGCTGCAGGCCGATCGCCTGCCGCAGGATCGCCAGCACCGTGACGATGAAGGGAAAGCAGGTGACGGTGATCACCATGGCAGGGGCAAAGCTGAGCAGCGTGATCAGCGCGATCAGTTGCAGGCTGACCCCGCTGAGGCTGCCGTCGCCCAGCG
>CAYYOE010000149.1:0-7534 GCA_964473055.1 uncultured Rhodobacterales bacterium
CGATGGGTCGGTCATGGCGCGGGATATGGAGGGGTTTCAGCGCTTTGGCAATGGCGCGGATGGACCCGATCAGGGGTATCCGAAAACGACAAGCCCCGCGCCTCAACCCCTTTCGGGGGAAACGCGGGGCCGCCGCACCACCAACCCAATCATCACTAACACATCCCTAATCAACCGACGCCCGGCGGTTGCAAACCTGCCTTTTTGGACAGGTTGTTTCAGAGGCACAATGGATGTCGGAAAATCTCCTTTGGTGGCAGGGGTTTCGCCCTGCGCAACAGCGAGGGTAACAAATCTTTTCGAAAAGCGAAACACGAAGTGACCGGGCTTGCCGCAATATCGGGCAGATTCAGACCCTGCCGCACACCATATCCTGCGTCCCTGCTACTCGGCCGCCTCGACCAGACCCCGCGGGGGACGGCCCCCACGCTCGACCGAACCGACCCGCGCGGACAGGGCATCGAGCTCGATCCGGGCCGCGGCAAGTTCTTCGCGGGTGCGGGTCAGGTCGTCGGCCAGCACCTGCGCTTCGGGCACGTCGGGTTCGGCTTCCTTCGGGCCGATCATGCCGCGGAACAGCCGGGCCAGCAGGTTCTGCAGGTCATCCATGATGAGGTAGAACGACGGCACCACGATCAGGCTGAGCACGGTGGACACCATGATGCCGCCGATCACGGCAATGGCCATGGGCGAGCGGAAGGTGCCGCCCTCGCCCACGCCCAGCGCCGAGGGCAACATGCCCGCCGACATGGCGATCGAGGTCATGACGATGGGCCGCGCCCGCTTGTGGCCCGCCTCCATCACCGCTTCCAGCCGTTCGAACCCGCGCCGGCGCATCTCGATGGCGAAATCGACCAGCAGGATGGCGTTCTTGGTGACGATCCCCATCAGCATGAGGATCCCGATCAGGACAGGCATGGACACCGCGTTGCCGGTGACGATCAACCCGGCCGCCACCCCGCCGATGGCAAGGGGCAGTGACAGCAGGATGGTGAAGGGCTGGATCACCGACTTGAACAGCAGGATCAGGACGGTCAGCACCAGCATAAGTCCCAGGATCATCGCGTTGGCGAAGCTCTGCAGCAGCTCCGCCTGGATCTCGGCATCGCCGGATTCGGCCACGCGCACACCGGGCGGCAGTTCCACACCCGCCACGATCTCGTTGAAGCGGGCGGTTGCGGTGCCCAGCGCCACGCCGGGCGGCAGGTTCGCCCCGATCGTGGCCCGGCGTTCGCGGTTCAGACGGTCGATGCCGGACGGGCCCTCGGTCAGCGCGATGTCGGCGACGGCGGCCAGCGGCACCGTGCTGCCCATCGTCGTGGGCACCCGAAGGGCTGCGAGGCGGCCCAGATCCTCCTTTACCGCACCGTCCACCTGGACGCGCACCGGGATCTGCCGGTCGTCGATCGACACCTTTGCAAGCGCGGCCCCGAAATCGCCGATGGTGGCCACGCGCAGCGTTTCCGCGATGGCGAATGTCGACACGCCCAGACGCGCCGCCTGATCCGTGCGCGGTGTCACCTGCACCTCGGGCCGGGGCAGCGCGCCCTCTGATGCCACGGAGCCCAGCAGCGGGTCGCCCCGCAGCGCCATTTCCAGACGGGCCACGGCCTCGTTCAGGGCGTCCTCGGATGTGGACAGGATCGAATAGGAGATGTCGCGTTCGCCGCGGTCGTTCAGCTTGTAGGCGCGCACGTCGGGCACGTCGGCGATGGCTGCGAAGATGTCAACCTCGACATCCCACTGCGGGCGCATGCGCCCCTTGTTTTCGACCTCGGGGATCACTGGCCCGACCACGGGAATGCTGCGGACGATCTGGTTCAGCTTCAGAAGCAGCGAATGGTCCAGACGGTCGAGCAGCACTGTGACCGAGGCGCGCCGCACCTCGCGGTCGCCGGTGGGCGACGACCCGCCCAGCACGAAGATGTCCTTCACCCCGTCGATGTCGCGGATGCGTTCCACGATTGCGCGGGTGGCACGGTCGGTGTCTTCCAGCGTCGATCCGGGGGGCAGTTCCACGCTCATCGGCACGCGGCTTGCGTCTTCGGGCGGGATGAAGCTGCCAGGGATCTGCACCATGAAGTACAGCGATATGGCCAGCGCCCCGATGGCCCCCAGCAGCGTGACGTATTTCAGGCGCAGCGTCTTGGCCACGAACCACAGGTAGCCGCGCATCACCGGGCCGTCGCGCTGTTCGTGGTGCGCCTCGGCATCCTTGGCCTTCATCAGGTAGGCGGCCATCATCGGGGTGATGAGACGCGCGACCAGAAGCGAGAAGGCCACGGCGATGCCGACCGTCATCCCGAACTGGGCAAAATACTGCCCCGGAATGCCGGGCATGAAGCTGACCGGGACGAACACCGCGATGATGGTGGCCGAGGTCGAGATGACGGCCAGCCCGATTTCATCGGCCGCGTCCATCGCGGCGCGGAACGGGGTCTTGCCCATCCGCATGTGGCGCGCGATGTTTTCCACCTCGACGATGGCATCATCCACCAGGATGCCGGTGGCCAGCGTGATGGCGAGGAAGGACACCAGGTTCAGCGAGAAGCCCAGCATGTCCATCACCCAGAAGGTGGGCACGGCGGACAGCGGCAGGGCCACGGCAGCGATCAGGGTGGCGCGCCAGTTGCGCAGGAACACCAGCACCACAAGGATCGCCAGCATGCCGCCCTCGATCAGGGTGTGCAGGGCGGCTTCGTAGTTGCCATAGGTGAAATAGACGGTGTCATCGACCAGCACGATCGCGACATCCGGGCTTTGGTCGCGCACCATGTCGAGTTGCGCGTTCACCACCTCGGCCACGGACACTTCGGACGCGCCCTTGGCGCGGAACACCGCGAAGGTGACAACCGGGTCGCCATTGACGCGCGAGAAGGATCGCAGTTCCTCGTAGGTGTCCTCGACCCGGCCAAGGTCTGCCAGACGCACGAAGCGGCCCGAGGGCAGCGCGATGGTGGTGTTGCCCAGATCCTCGGCTGCCTGGGCATCGCCCAGCACCCGGATCGCCTGCTCGCCGGTGCCGACCTCGGCGCGGCCCGAGCCAAGATTGACGTTGGTGGCGCGCAACTGCTGGCTGACCTGCGCCGCGGTGATCCCGAAGCTGTCCAGCCGCGCGGGGTCGAGCGTGACCCGCACCTCGCGGTCGGCACCTCCGAAGCGGCTGACGCGGCCCACACCGGGCAGGCCCTGCAACCGCCGCGAGATCTGGTCCTCGACGAACCAGGACAGCTCTTCCATCGTCATGTCGGGGGCCGACACGGCGAAGGTCATGATCGCCTGGCCTTCCACGTCGATCTTGGTGACAACCGGGCTTTCCACACCGTCCGGCAGGTCGCCGGTGATCTGGTCGACGGCGTCCTTGACCTCTTGCACGGCGGTGTCGGTCGGCACTTCCATGCGGAATTCGACCGCCGTGGTGGAAACGCCGTCGGATACGGTCGAGAACACGTTCTTGACCCCGGTGATCCCGGCCACCGCATCCTCAATCTGCTTGGTCACCTGGCTTTCCAGCTCGGCCGGCGCCGCGCCCCCCTGGACGACGGTGACGCTGACCAGCGGCACGTCGATGGTCGGAAAGCGGGTGATCGGCAGCGTGTTGAACGACTGCCAGCCCAGCATCATCAGGATGAAGAAGGCGAGGATTGGCGCGATCGGGTTGCGGATCGACCAGGCGGAGAAGTTCATGACCGGCCCCTAGTTCGACGCGACCGGCGCATCCGCCGGGATCGGGTTGATCCGGTCGCCGGGGCGCACGAAGGCCCCGGCGCGGGCCACAAGCAGGTCGCCCGCGGACAGGCCTTCGCGGATTTCCACCATCGCTCCGTCGCGGATGCCGGGGACGACGGGCACCCGTTCGACAAGACCGTCCGAGACCCGCAGCGCCGTGCCGTCGGAGGCAATGGCGGTGACCGGGGCGGCCAGCGCGGTGCGTTCGGCGATCAGGATTTCGGCCTCGGCGAACATGCCGTCGCGGACAAGGGTGCTGTCCTGGACGCTGATGCGCACGCGGCCAAGGCGGGTGGCGCTGTCGACGCTGGGTTCGACCAGGCGGACAGCCCCGGTGACGGCCAGCGGCTGGCCGAGGGCGCGCAGGGTGACGGGCTGGCCGGGGGACAGGCGCAGAAGGTCGGCCTCGGTCACGTCGGCGTGCAGTTCCAGCGCGCCGTCGCGGATGATGGTGAACATCGGGCTGCCGCCACCGGCCGATGCGATGGCACCCACCCGCGCGCTGCGGCCACTGATCAAGCCGGACACGGGCGCGCTGATTCCGGTGCGGCCAAGGTTCAGGTCGACATTGGCGATCTGCGCGTCGATCAGGCCCACCTGCGCCTCGGCGCTGGCGCGGGCCTCGGTCGCGGCCAGGACGCGGGCCTCGGCGGTGGCAAGCCCGGCCTCGGCCTGTTCCAGCGCGGCCTGGGTGACGTTGCCCTGTTCGCGCAGCGCGCGGGCGCGCGTGGTGCTGCGCAGCGCCTCGTCACGGGCGGCGGTCGCCTCGGCCACCTGCGCACCTGCCTGGGCGATGGCGGCCAGCGCGGCGGCCCGGCTGGCCAGAAGCTGGCTGCGCTGCAATTCCAGCGCCGACTGCGACAGCCGCGCCAGAACCTGCCCGGCCACGACGCGGTCACCCACCTCGGCCAGCACCTCTTCCACGGCCTGACCTTCGATCTGGGGCTGGACATAGGCGATTTCGGCCGGACGGAACGTGCCCGAGGCGATGACCCGGTCGCGCAGGGTGGCCTCGGCCACGGCGGTCACGGTGATCGCGGGCAGCGCAATGGTCGGCGTGGGGGCCGCATCCTGCGCGGCCAGGCGCGCGGGCAGGGCCGCGGGCAGGCTGACGGCGAGCGCCGCGAACAGGGGAACAAGGCGGGTGGCAAGACGGGACATGCGATCATTCCGCAGCAGAGAAAAGGGAAGGGCGCGCGGCCCCGGGTGCAATGATTCCGTCGAGCATCCGGTCCACGGTCACGATGGCAAGGTCGATCAGGCGGGGGTCGCGGTCGGTCTGCATCGCCACCCCCTTGAACAGGATCACAAAAAACCGTGCTTCAGTTGCAAAGCGCGCCTGGGCCTCGGCCTCGGGAACCTGCGCCAGCAGCGCGAAGACCCTTACGAGGAAGCGTTCCACCTCGTCCTCCATCCGGCGCGAGATGGCGGCGATCTCGGGCTTGCGCAAGGACGCCGCCTCGATCTCGGCCCAGAGGGGGCCGTCGCAGTCGCCCTTGTTCGTCAGCTCAAAGCGCAACGCATCGAGAAAGGCCGCGCGCGGATCGGCGGACGCGAGGATATGGGCGAAAATTGTGCCCACATCGCCAAGGTCACGCTGCACGAGGCTTTCGACGATGGCGTCCTTGGACGGGAAGTAGCGGTAGAAGTTGCCCGCCGACATACCCGCCGCCCGTGCCAGATCCTGCATCGAGGCACCATCAAATCCCTTCTGCGCGAAGACGGCCTTCACCTGCTCGAGGATTTCAAGGGCACGGGTATCGGTAAGGGGCGCTTGCGTGGTCATGGGGCTCTGCGTTGCGGCGTAAATGAACGTTCATTCACTGACTGGAAGTAGGCGAGTCGGCCGGTTGCGTCAAGGCCCGGTGTGAAGATGATTCACATACGCAGGATGGCGGTCCGCGGATCACCCCGCGCTGCCCGGAATCTCGGCAGATTTCAGCCCAGGTTGTCGGCCTGCGGCATCCCCAGCACATGGAACCCGCCATCCACGCGCACGACCTCTCCGGTCGTGCAGGCGCCCCAATCCGACGCCAGCCAGACGGCGGTGCCGCCGACCGCTTCCAGTGTCGCGTTCGACCGCAGGGGGGCGTTCGCTTCGGTGTGGCGATAGGTGGCCCGCGCCCCGCCGATGGCCGCACCCGCCAGCGTCTTCATCGGGCCGGGGCTGATCGCGTTGACGCGGATGCCCTGCGGACCCAGGTCGTTGGCCAGATACCGCACGGCGGATTCAAGTGCCGCCTTGGCCACGCCCATGACGTTGTAGTTGGGCGTCACCCGGTTCGACCCCTGGAAGGTCAGCGTCAGGCAGGTGCCGCCTTCGGGCATCATCGCCGTCGCACGGCGGCAGACGTCGATGAAGGAATAGCAAGAGATGGCCAGCGAATTGCTGAAGTTCGCGCGGCTGGTGTTCACGAAACGGCCCGTCAGTTCCGCCTTGTCGGAAAACGCGATGGCGTGGACCACGATGTCCATCTGCCCCCAGCGGTCGGCCAAGGCGGCAAAGGCGGCGTCGAGGCTGTCATCGTCGGTCACGTCCACGTCGACCAGGAAATCCGACCCGACGCTGGCGGCCAGCGGCTCGACACGCTTGCCGAATGCCTCGCCCTGGTAGGTGAAGGCGATCTCGGCCCCCGCCCCGGCCAGCGCCTTGGCAATGCCCCAGGCGATCGACCGTTCGTTCGCCACGCCCATGACGAGGGCGCGCTTGCCCGTCAGCAGACCCGCCATGGCCGTCAGTCCCGCATCGCCGACAGCACGATCGACCCGTTCGTGCCGCCAAAGCCGAAGGAATTCGACAGCACGCTGTCGATATCAACGTCCTCGCGCAGAGTGGTCACGATCTCTTCGGGGCGGATCGCGGGATCAAGCTCGGTCACGTTGATCGACGGCGCGATGAAGCGGCCCTGCATCATCAGCAGCGAATAGATCACCTCGTGCACGCCCGCCCCGCCGAGCGAATGGCCGGTCATCGACTTGGTCGATCCCACCACCGGGTGATCCTCGCCCATCACGGACCGGATCGCCTTGATCTCGGTGACATCGCCCGCGGGCGTCGAGGTGCCATGCGCGTTGATGTAGTCCACCCGCCGCCCCGCAGGGAGAGTGGACAGCGCCAGCTGCATCGACCGCGCGCCGCCTTCGCCGGACGGCGCCACCATGTCGTGCCCGTCCGACGTGGCGCCATAGCCCGTGACCTCGGCATAGATCGTGGCGCCGCGCGCGCGGGCGCGCTCATACTCCTCCAGCACCACCATCCCGCCGCCGCCGCCGATCACGAACCCGTCCCGGGTGGCGTCGAAGGGGCGCGATGCGGTGGTGGGCGCGTCGTTGTACTTGGACGACATCGCGCCCATGGCGTCGAACAGGCAGGACAGGGTCCAGTCCACTTCTTCCCCGCCGCCCGCGAACACGATGTCCTGCTTGCCCATCTGGATCTGCTCGGCACCGTTGCCGATGCAGTGCAGCGTGGTCGAGCAGGCCGAGGTGATGGAATAGTTGATGCCCTTGATGTGGAACGGCGTGGCCAGGCAGGCCGACACGGTCGACGACATGCAGCGCGTCACCATGAAGGGGCCCATCCGCTTGGGCGCGCCTTTTTCCTTCACGGTCGTGTGCGCGCTGAACAGGTTCGACGTGGACGGCCCGCCCGACCCCGCGATCAGCCCGGTGCGTTCGTTCGACACCTCGGCCTCGGTCAGCCCGGAGTCCGCGATCGCCTGCCGCATGGACAGGAAGGCATAGGCCGCCCCCGGCCCCATGAAGCGCAGGTCGCGCTTGTCGATGTGATCCTCCAGCACGATCT
>CAYYOE010000150.1:0-7423 GCA_964473055.1 uncultured Rhodobacterales bacterium
GACCTGAACCGCACCGGCGTCGCGCTGATGGAGATCGTCAGCCGCCCCGACATCCGCGGACCCGAGGAAGCGGCCGCCTATGTGACGAAGCTGCGCCAGATCCTGCGCTATCTCGGCACCTGCGACGGAAACATGCAGAACGGCAACCTGCGTGCGGACGTGAACGTGTCGGTCTGTCGCCCGGGCCAGTACGAGAAGTATCAGGAAACACAGGACTTCAGCCATCTTGGCACGCGGTGCGAGATCAAGAACATGAACTCCATGCGGTTCATCCAGCAGGCGATTGAATACGAGGCGCGGCGCCAGATCGCGATCCTGGAGGACGGCGGCACCGTCACCCAGGAGACCCGCCTCTACGATCCCGACAAGGGCGAGACACGGTCGATGCGGTCCAAGGAGGAAGCGCACGACTACCGCTACTTCCCTGACCCAGACCTGTTGCCGCTGGACCTGGAACAGGCCTGGGTGGACCAGATCGAGGCTGGCCTGCCGGAACTGCCCGACGCCAAGAAGGCGCGTTTCGTCACCGACTTCGGCATGACCGAATACGATGCCGGTGTGCTGACCGCAGACCTGGAATCCGCCACCTTCTTCGAGGACGTGGCGCGCGGGCGCGACGGCAAGCAGGCGGCGAACTGGGTCATCAACGAACTGTTCGGGCGGCTGAACAAGCAGGGGCTTGGCATCGACGCCTCGCCGGTCAGCGCCGCGCAGCTGGGCGGTGTGCTGGACCTGCTGGGCGACGGAACGATTTCCGGCAAGATCGCCAAGGACCTGTTCGAAATCCTCTGGACGGAGGGCGGCGATCCGGCCGAGATAGTGGACGCACGCGGCATGCGGCAGGTCACCGATACGGGCGCCATCGAGGCGGCAGTGGACGCGGTGATCGCCGACAACCCCTCGCAGGTCGAAAAGGCACGGCAGAATCCAAAGCTTGCGGGCTGGTTCGTGGGCCAGGTCATGAAGGCCACGGGGGGCAAGGCCAATCCCGCTGCCGTGGACGCGCTGGTGAAGGCGAAGCTGGGCCTTTGACGACTTGTTGCGTATCGCGGCCTTCCGGCATTTGACCGGATGGGCTAGGGTTGCGCGTTGTCAGTTCAGGAGGCAGGTCATTGGTCCGGTACGAATACAAGGTCGTCCCCGCGCCCACACGCGGCGTGAAGGCAAAAATGGCGCGCACCCCCGAGGACCGGTTTGCCCATGCACTGGCAGAGGTCATGAACGACCTCGGCGCGGAGGGCTGGGACTATGTCCGCTGTGATTCCCTGCCCAGCGAGGAACGCACCGGGTTGACCGGCCGCACCACGGTCTATCGCAACATGCTGGTGTTCCGCCGCGCGATCACCGCCACGGAAACGCCGGTCGAAGCGTCCGGTCAGGCTGCACAACCCGTCTCCTTCGCGGCGCGCATGGCCGCGACGCTGCGACCCGGCGCGAGTGCTGCCACCGCGTCGCCCCAGGTTGCCCTGCGGGCTGATCCCGACAGGGCCGTGCCGGCACCGGCGCCGGCACGGCCGATCGGCCCGGCCGATCGCGGGGCGATCGGCGACGCACCGCGGGTCGTGACCGATGACACCCATGCCGAGGGTTCGCGGTCGAGGGCCGATGGCACCTCATCGGGTTGAGGGTCATCCGAAGCCGCCCGATTGTTGCCCGATCCTCGCCACAGTTTTGCCGCACTTGCTGTTGCCTCCCCACCGCGCGCCGGTGCAGGCTACACGCGGGAAAGTGGGGTCTGAAGCATGTTGTACGAGTACAAGGTTGTGGCGCCGCCCCGGCGCGCCGCGCGGTTCAAGGATCTGACCAGGGGCGAGGATCCCTTCCACAGGACCCTTGCCGAAACGCTGACGACCCTCGGGCTGGACGGCTGGTCGTATGTGGGCGTGGAACGGCTGCCGCAGTTGCGCCGGCGCTGGCTGCTCTGGACGCGCGAATATTCCGTGGATGTCATGGTCTTTCGCCGCGAGTTGCGCCCGCTACTGAACGCAGGCGAGCAAGCAAGTGCCGTGGCGCCATCGGCACAGGCCCAGCGCACGGGGCCAACCCCGGTGTCAGACGCGCCGCACCAGATCGAAGTGGTGCGTGCCCGCCGTGTCACCCGCCCGGATGCGGTCGACCGGATCGCCCGCAGGGCGCGCATCTCCATGGCGCAGCGATCGGATATCGCCGCCGAATAGCGACCGTTCGCGCGGGTCCGGGCGTCAGGCCCCCACGTCCAGTTGCAGCGCATGAATCCGGGCCACGAGGCCGGGGCCCAGTGCCGCATGGATCGCGCGGTGTCGGGCGACCCGTGTCATCGGGCCGAAGGCAGCGGCCCGGATCGTCACGCGGAAATGCGTCTCGCCACCTTCGCGCCAGCCCCCGTGGCCACGATGGCTCTCGCTGTCGTCGACGATCGACAGGTCGCTTGGCGCGAACGCCGCCCGCAGCTTTTCGGCCATCTCGTCTGCAATCGGCATTTTTTCGCGTCGCCCCCTTCTATCCTGCGCCCGGGACCTTAGGATTGCTGGTCCGAGTCGGAAAGACCGCAGCGAGGAAAGGGCCGGAAACATGAAGGACCGCGATCCGTTCGGCTTCGACCTGCGCGTGTCGGCCGACAAGAAGAAGAAGGCGCGCGGCAAGCGCGGCCTGTCCGGCGCTGTCGAGACATCGGTCCGGCAGTGCGAGCATCCCGGCTGCACCGAGGACGGCCAGTATCGCGCCCCGAAATCGCGCGAGATGCTGGACGATTACTACTGGTTCTGCCGCGAGCATGTGCGCGAATACAATCTTAAGTGGAACTTCTTCTCGGGCAGCTCCGAAGAGGACTTCAACCGCCAGATGGACCGCGACCGGGTCTGGGACCGCGAGACGAAGCCCTTTGGCAAGAGGGGCGAGGCCGACCGCGCCTGGTCGAGGCTGGGCATCGACGACCCATTGCAGGTTCTGGGCGAGAACGGCACGCGCAATCCGGGAAAGTCGATCACCGGCACGCGGAAACTGCCGCCGACAGAACGCCGCGCGCTGGAGATTCTGGAAGCGCGCGACCACTGGAGCCGAACCGAAATCCGCAAGCAATACAAGAGCCTGGTGAAGGACCTGCATCCGGACATGAACGGCGGCAACCGGTCCGACGAGGATCGTCTCCAGGAAGTGGTCTGGGCCTGGGACCAGATCCGCGAAAGCCGTCATTTCCGGGACTAGGCAAGGCGCGGCGCGCGCACGCGGCCCCCGACCGGGGACCGCGCCACCACTCAACCAGTCACTCGGAAACGACGCGTCTGCGCGGGATCACATTCCCGGCAGAAGCACGGTGTCGATCACGTGGATCACGCCATTCGACTGGCGCACATCGGCGATCGTGACCGTTGCGCTGCGGCCGCGCTCGTCCTTCAGCCTCAGCATGTCACCGTCCATGCTGGCCTCCAGGATACACCCGCCCACGGTTTCCACGCGATGCGTACCGCCACCGTCGGCGATCATCCCGGAAATGACGTTCGACATGGCGGCCGCAGGCACGACATGACAGGTGAGGACCTTGACCAGAGCGTCCCGGTTCTCGGGCCTCAGAAGGTTCTCGACCGTACCCTGGGCCAGCATGCCGAACGCGCTGTTCACCGGGGCGAAGACGGTGAAGGGGCCCGGCGACTGCAGCACCTCGACCAGGCCGGCGGCCTGCACCGCGGCAACCAGGGTTGTGTGGTCGGCCGAATTGACCGCGTTCTCGACGATATTGCGGTCGGCGAACATCGGGGCGCCGCCGACCATGGGGTTGTCCATGGCAAGGGATGCGGTGGCAAGGGCGGCAAGGGCCGCGGCGGTGGTCAGAGTTGTGCGGATCATGGGGTTACTCCGTCAGGTCCCTTCCGGCCGATCCGGAAGGTCGACGAAGGAACGGGCGCCATGTCGGCCGAGTTTCAGACCGGGACCGGCATCACAGTGTCGTGATCGACCCCGCCGCGAGCACGACCCCGGTGGGTGATCCCGTCGGCGATCCGCCAACCGGTTCTTCGGACACGGCAATCACGCCCCCGGCAAAGGCTGGTGCCAGGTCTTCGGGCACCGTCAGAATAGCCTCGGACCCGTCGGGCAGGACGCCAAGCGACACCGGAGAATCCGCGTCGACGGCGATCAGCCAGAGTTCCAGGACCCGACCGGCAGGTGCAGTCCCCGACAGCCGTTCGACCGCCAGTTCCGTACCTGTCAACGCCGCCCGGATCACGAGCGAGCCATCCTCGGCTGCGATCTCGGCCGCGAAGGCGGTCTGCGATGACGGGGGTGCGGGCGCAAAGCGGACCTCGGGCAAGGCGACGACCAATGCCACCGCGACGGCCCCGGCAACCGCGAGCCCGCTAAGCCATCCGAACAGCGGGTTGCGTCGTGCCCTGCGCGACGACGCGGCCGTGCGCGACGCAGTCCGCTCGGGTTCGACCGCCGCCAGCAGCCTGGTCCTGGCGTGCTCGGGCGGCACGACGGGCTCGACCGTCTCGGCCAGCGGGGCCAGCCCTTCCTCCCAGTCCGCCACCAGCTGCCGCAGCGCCGGATCGACCGCCAGCCGTGCCTCGAAACCCGGGATCTCGGCAGGGTCCATCAGGCGCAGGGCGTATTCCGCCGCCAGCGCGGCATCATCGGCGGGCCCGGCCGGGATGTCTTGGTCCTGCGGGCCAGTCATCGGCTTAGGCACTCCCTGAGTTTCAGAAGGCTGCGGCGCAACCATGTCCGCATCGTATTGATCGGCACACCGTGGCGGGTCGCCAGATCCTGATAGGTGTCGCCATCCAGATAGGCGCGGCGGACGGCGTCGGCGCGGTCGGTGGGCAATTCCTCCATACAGGTCTCGATCTGCCTCCGGGTGGCCGAAGCCAAGGCGGCCTGCTCAGGGGTCGGACCCGTATCGGCGAGTTCGGGCAGGTCGGCGACATCCTGCACCGGGGCGCGCCTTGCGCGCAGGCGGTCGATCGCCCGATTGCGCGCCACGGTGATCAGCCAGGTCATCGGGGACAACCCGTTGGCGGCATAGCGGTTGGCGTTGTCCCAGATGCGCAGATAGACCTCCTGCAGGGCATCCTCGGCCTCGGCCCTGTCACCCAAGATACGCAGGCAGATCCCGAAGAGTTTCGCGGAGGTCCGGTCGTAGAGCGCGGCGAACGCCGCCCGGTCGCGCAGGGCGATCCGTGCGATCAGGTCCTCGATCTCGGTCAGCCGCTGGTCCATCCGCTCCCCCATGTCCGGAAGTGGCGCAGCGGGTGGCGCTTGTCCAGTCCAGGGGACGGGTCACGGCCTTTGCAGCGGCAACGGGGGAAACCAGTCCGGCAGGTCGTCTTCGCGCACACGGGTTTGCAGGGGCAGGACCCAGGGGTCCGGGCCGAACCAGTTGTAGGGCACCGAGGTGAGGTCGACGCTTTCGTCGATGTAGGGCTGCGCCGGACGTCCGTTCAGGGACTTCATGATATGGGCATGCACCGCCACATCGCCGTGTCCGCGCGCGGCGAAGTCGGCCTCGATCACGCGGGCGAAGTCATGGATCAGGTCGGTGCGGGACAGCACGGCGCTGGCCTGTCGCGGGGTCAGATAATTGCGGGCACTGACACGCCATTCCTCGCCGGTTGGCGCGACGACAACGAAATGCCCGGTCGCGTCGCGGCTGTAGATCCGCATCCGCCACGAAAAGCGGTGGCCATCGCCCGTCCAGCCGACGTTGTTCGGGAAGAACGCCTGACGCTGGGGCACCACAACCTGCACGGCAAACCAGACGGCCAGAACCCCTAGCATCACGTGGGACAAGGGGGCCACCCGCATCGGCGGCAGCGTGGGCGCGGGCGGTAGAGGCTGCATCAGGCCCAGCGCCCTGCGCGCCAGCCGCTGCGGCCAGTCCGGCGCGAAAAAGATCAGCGTCACCGCGATGGTCAGCCAGGGGAAGATGCCGATGTTGAAGAACATCGCGTTCGAGACGTGGAAGCCGCAGTAGATCAGGAACACCGGCAGACGCGTGCGCTGCCACAACAGAAGCGGTGCGCCGACGACATGCAGGACTACCGTGCCCCAGGCGGCCGCCAGGAACATCCAGTCGGCCGCGAACAGGTCGGCCAGCCAGAGGTCGCCCTGACGGTCGAGGATCCACATCCGCAGTGGTTCGCCCCGCAGCCAGTCGTCGGTGATCTTCACGATGCCCGCGTAGATCAGCACGATCTCCGTCTGCAGCCGCACCGCACCCACGGTCCAGGCGGGCACTGCACAGGAACGCCAGCGGGGGCGTAGCCAGGCATCCACCGACCACATGCGGTGCGCGGGCGCCAACGTCAGCAGCGCGCCGTACAGCAGAACGAGGTAGAAGTGGTTCAGGTACTGCGGCCGGTCCAGCAGGAAGAAATAGCCGAACGAAATCATGAACACGACGATTGCCGCCCGGTAGAACAGCCCGATCATCACCAGGAAGGACGACAGGCCCACCACGCCCCAGGCCCAGTAGATCCAGGGTTCGGGCAAGGGTTGAAGGAAATCGAGGCCGAAGTAGGGAAACGTATGCTCGGGCAGGACGTAGTAGCGAAAGATGCGGTCATACCGGATGAAGCGCCAGAAATCCCAGACCATCAACGCGCCGAACAGGATGCGCGTGACGGCAAGCGACTGGCCGCTGACCGGGGCGGAGAGGGCGAGGCGCCATCGCTCGATCCGGGTGTGCGACGCGGTGCCGGATGGCGCTGCCGAGGTGGCGTCAAGAGGCATGTCGGTCATGGTCGTGTCTCGCTGTCGGCTTGCCTACCCGGGGAATACGGCTGCAGGGTGGCGCGTATTCCCTGCGCATTGCCATAAACCTGCGGGCATGTGTCTGCCCGTAAACCTGCCCCCCTGTCCGAAGCCCGCCATCTGCCCGATGTGACCGACCATGACCGACGTGCCCCAACCGCCCGAACCGCCGTCCGACCTGATCATCGTCTACGACGGCGACTGCCCGTTCTGCGCGGCCTATGTGCGGATGACGCGACTGCGCGCGGCAGCGGGGCGCGTCGCCCTGGTCGATGCGCGCGCCGGCGGGCCAGTGGTGGACGAGGCGCGGGCCGAAGGGCTGGATCTGGATGCAGGCATGGTCGTCAAGGCGGGCGGACGACTGTATCACGGCGATGCGGCCATGACGTTGCTGGCCGGGCTGACCACACCGTCAGGTGCATTCAACCGGATCGCCGCCTGGGCCTTTCGAAGCCCTTCCAGGGCGCGGCTGATCTATCCCCCCCTGGTCGCGGGCCGCAACCTGACGCTGCGCATCCTGCGTCGGCGGAAGCTGTCCGCCGACGCGTGACAGCCCCGGCCTATCCCTTGCACCCCCCGGCATTATGATGCACTCCGTCCGCGGTAGGAAAGGGACGGACATGGCGGCTGACGGTGCGAAGGACATGAACGTGAAACCGACCGAAGAGATCAGCGTGCGCGATGTCTTCGGCATCGA
>CAYYOE010000151.1:0-7388 GCA_964473055.1 uncultured Rhodobacterales bacterium
TGGCGCACCCGGCGGACCGGGCCGGTGGTGCTGCGCGGGCTGGTGCTGGCGGTGGCGTCCTTGACCATGGGCTATGCGCTGCGGCTGATGCCGGTGGGCGAGACCGTGGCGATCATCTACCTCGCGCCCTTTGCCGTCCTGCTGCTGTCGGCGCCGGTGCTGGGCGAACGGGTAGGCCCCGCCGCCTGGCTGGGCGCGGGCGTGGGATTTGCCGGGGTGCTTCTGATCCTGCGACCGGGCGGCGGGCTGGATCCGGTGGGCGTGCTCTTTGCCGTCACGAATGCCTGCTGCGCGACCGTGTATTTCCTGATGACCCGCGCGCTGGCACGGACCGAGACGACGATGGCGCTGCTGTTCCATGTGATGCTGGCCGGGTCGGTCCTGTTCCTGGTGCTGGCGCTGCCGTTCCTGCCGGGCCTGCAGATCGGGGCCCTGGACCTGGGGTTGATGCTGGCCCTGGGGGCGGGATCGACGCTGGGGCATTTCCTGTTCACTTCGGCCTACCGCGAAGCGCCGCCGTCGTTGCTTGCGCCGGTGAACTATGTGCACCTCGTCTGGGCGGTCGGCTTGGGGTGGCTGGTCTTTGCGCATGTGCCCGATGCGCTGACGCTGGCGGGCATGGGGCTGGTGGTGGCGGCGGGCGTGGGCACGGCGCTGCGGGCGCATATGGGCCGCCCGCCCGCACCTCCGCCCGCACCCCCGCCCGTGCCGCCCGTTCCCTGAGGCAGGCCCCGGTCAGGGCAGGGCGATGCCGGCGACGAACCCCATGTGGTTCGATCCCAGCCCCCGGCCGAACGACCGGATGTCGGTGATCGCGGCGCCGTTCCCGGTGAATGCCAGGTCGATCGGCAGCCCGAGGCGGCCCGCCCCGACAGGCCATGTCGCAGGGGGCCAGCGCAGGGGACGCAGGCCCGAGGTGTCGGCGATCTCGCGCAGGGGGCGGCTCCAGGGCGCCGCGTTGAAATCACCCACCGCGATCACCGGGCCGTCGAACCAGGCCCATTGCGCGGCCAGTTGCGCGGCTTCGGACGCGGCCAGCGCGCCATACCAGGGTTTCACCAGGTGGCTGGCAGCGACGAAGGCCGTCCGTCCGGGGGCGAGCTCGATTTCCGCCACCGCGTAGCGGGGCGGCCAGCCGGGGTTCAGCTGCATCTGCCAGAAGCGCAGCGGTTCGGTCCGGCTGGCCAGCACGATCTCGCAGGTGTCCGCATCGCAGGGCGAGACGAAGCCGTAGGCGGCACGCAACCGGTCGAGCGCGGGGCGGACGGCGCGGGCCTCCAGCAGCACGACGAAGTCGGCGTTCTCGGCGAGGACGGCATCGAGGATCGTGTCGGCGCGGGCACCGTCGTCCGCGAAGGCGTTGAAGTAGAGCACGCGCAGATCCGGGGTGCGGTCCGATGCAGGGGGCTGGCCCATGCGATACTGGTCGAGCGCCAGCGCAGCCCCTGCGGCCAGTCCCGCAAGGGCAAGGGCGGCGCCCGTGCGCCGCAGCCCCAGCAGGGCCGCCGCGATGGCGGCAAGGACCGCGCCTGACAGAAGCCAGGGCGCAAGGCTGTCGATCATGCGCGCCCCCGGCCCCAGGGCGGCGGGTGTCGGCACATGGCGGGCAAACGCCCCGGCGGCCAGCGCCAGCGCGGCGAGCATGGCCAACGCGCCTGCGCCGCCGTGGGACGGGCGGTCGCGCGGGCGGTCCTGTGGCCGGTTCAGCCGCACATCATCTCGCCGGCACGGATCAGATCGAAGCCGCCGTCCGGACCCGCGCCAGGCTGCAGGCGGTCGGTCGTGCCGTCCGGCATCAGGCCGTTCTCCCCGACAGTCAGGCGCAGATCGCCGGTCGTCATCGGGTGCAGGGCAAAGCTGCCGCCCTTGCCGGGCAGGATGCAGGTGACATGGCCCGCACCCTCGCGGCACAGGACATCCGCGCGCGACCGGTCGTCCTGTCCGACCCAGCGCAGCGACAGGGTTCCCGCCATGTCGTGCCCCTCGGGCACCGCGCCGCCCCCGCGCCGGGCGCCGAAACCGATCGACCGGACGGTCAGATCGGGGTGGGCGGCAAGCGTATCGGCGGCAAGGATCGCCACGAAGCAGGCGCGCTCGGGGTCGATGAGCCGACCGATCAGCCTGTCCTGCGCGTCGGCGACACCGGCACCAACGACGGCGGCACCAACGACGGCGGCACCAAGCATGGCAGCGCGAAGGGTGGCGGCGCGAAGGGTGGTGGCGCGGTTTGCGACTGATGACATCTGGCCGATCCCTGCTGCAAACCCCGAAGGGTCTACGGTGCCGGGCCGCGCGCGGCAAGTCTTGCGCGCGGTGGACAGGCGGCCACGGCGGGGCTAAGCCGTTGGTCGCCTGGACGGGGCACGACATCGGGACGGGGGACGAACATGGCGGACGGGCAGGGCGGCACCACCCCGCAGGCGCTGATCGCGGACATGGGCGCACGCGCCCGCGCGGCCGCCGAGGTGCTGCGAAACGCACCGGCTGACCGCAAGACGGCTGCGCTGAACGCGGCAGCCGACCGGCTGTGGTCCGCCCGCGGCGATGTGCTGGCGGCCAATGCCGAGGACACGGCGGCGGCCACCGCGCGCGGGCTGACCGGCGCGATGCTCGACCGTCTGCGCCTGGACGAACCCCGCGTGCAGGCGATCTGTGACGCGCTCCGGTCGGTGGCAGGACAGGCCGATCCGGTAGGGGCCGTGATCGCCGCATGGGATGTGCCCTCGGGTCTGCATATCCAGCGCGTGCGCACGCCCATCGGGGTGGTCGGCGTCATCTTCGAAAGTCGCCCGAACGTGACCGCCGACGCGGGCGCGCTGTGCCTGAAATCGGGCAATGCGGTGATCCTGCGCGGCGGGTCCGAAAGCGCGCGGTCGACGGCGGCGATCCATGCCGCGATACAGGCGGGCCTGCGCGATGCGGGCCTGCCACAGGACGCCGTGCAACTGGTGCCCACCCAGGACCGCGCCGCCGTCGCCGCGATGCTGGCGGCCACCGACCATATCGACGTGATCGTGCCGCGCGGCGGCAAAAGCCTGGTGGCGCTGGTGCAGGCCGAGGCGCGGGTGCCGGTCTTCGCGCATCTGGAAGGCATCTGCCATGTCTATGTCGATGGCGATGCCGACCCCGCCATGGCCCGCGCCGTCGTGCTGAACGCCAAGACCCGCCGCACCGGCATCTGCGGTGCAGCCGAATGCCTGCTGATCGACCGCGCCTTCCACGACCGCCACGGCGCGCCGATGGTCGCCGACCTGATCGGCGCGGGGGTCGAGGTGCGGGCCGAGGGGGCACTGCTGGACATCCCCGGCACCGTGCCGGCCAGTTCTGACGACTTCGGGCGCGAGTTCCTCGACAGCATCATCGCCGCGCGGATCGTCGACGGTGTGGATGCGGCGACGGATCACATCCGGCGCTACGGATCGCAGCATACCGACGCGATCATCACCGCGAATGACGTGGCCTGGGCGCGGTTCCAGTCCGGCCTCGACAGCGCCATCGTGATTCGCAATGCCTCGACCCAGTTCGCCGATGGCGGCGAATTCGGCATGGGCGCCGAGCTCGGAATCGCCACGGGCAAGCTTCATGCGCGCGGGCCGGTCGGCGCGGAACAATTGACCACCTTCCGCTATGTCGTGACCGGCGACGGCACGCTGCGGCCCTGAGCGCCGGTCACGGACGCGGCCTGCCGTAGCGTCATCTGCGTCATCCCGGCAACAGGCCGTTTCCGATCACGCGTCAACACGCCTCGATTACCCTTTCGCATTCCGCCTTGTCGGTGGCACACTCTGTCCCCAACTCGGTCAAGATCGGCGCGCACCCTGAAGGGGCACCGCCGGCAGGAGCCGGGGAAACGAGGCACGACAGAACGGTCGCGGACATCGCGGGCGTGGTGACGACGAAAGTGAGTGACGATGGCACAGAGTGATCCGCGGCCGATGCCGCAACCCCAGGCGGGCACGTCCCGCCCGACCGACCCCAAGCACGGCACACGGCAGATGGAAGGGCAGACACAGCCCCTCGATCAGCCCATGGCCCCGCAGCAGGGCAGCACGACCTTCACCGATTGGGCGAGCATCTGAGGCTTTCGGGGGATCGTGCGCCGCGCTAGGCTGCGCGCGCCATGACAGACCCCGTCACCTCGATCCGCAACATCGGTCCCGCGATGGCGGCTGCCTTCGCGCGGGCAGGTCTTGGCACCGCCGAAGAGATCCGCGCACTAGGCGCGGACGAGGTCTATCGCCGTCTGCTTCTGTCCGGCGACCGCCCGCATTTCATCGCCTTCTATGCCCTGGCGATGGGTCTGCAGGGGCGCCCCTGGAATGATTGCCGGGGTGCAGAGAAGGCGGCCTTGCGGGTCAGGTTCGACGCGATTGTGGCCGGGATGACCGGCACGGATGCGCCACCCCCCGGGATCGAGGCGGCACTCGATGCCCTGGGCGTCGGCGACCCGGCACGGCGAACCCGGCATCCGTGATGACCGCGCCCTGAACGGCGTCCTGCGGCATGCCGCAGTCTCGATACAGGCCCGAATCGGACACCGGCCCGGCGTCGATGTGATGCGAAGATCCTCGCGGGGGGCCGGCAGCCCCCCGCGGCACATTGTCAGGCCGCCAGTGCCTCGATGGCCCGATATCCGTCCATCTCCAGCGCCACCAGAAGCGCCTCGATCGGCGCGCCGCTGGCAATGCGCACCTGTCTGGTCGCAAGGTCCACGCTCACCGCGGCGCCGGGGTCGACCGAACGGATCGCCCCCTCGACAGTCGCCTTGCAGTGGCCGCATGACATGTCGGGAACGCACAGCACAACCATGGCGAGTCTCCCTTTCGCGAAATGCGATGACATGGGACGTGATCGAAGGGCATCGGTCAATCCCCCTGTTTCGCAGCAGCAGAAACGTGCTGCACCGCGCGCAAGCGGACGGCGGAGGTCCGCAGACATCCGCATGGCCCAGCGGTATTCGCGGCGCGCGGCCCTTGACCTTCCTGTAACTGGAAGCCCTATCTGCACGGCATGAACGCGATTGACCCCACCCCCGCCGCGCCGTCGCCGACCGCAATGCCCGCAGATGACCGTGTGCTGCGCCTGCCCGTGCAGGGGCTTCACTGCGCCGGCTGCGTGCGCAAGGCCGAGCGGGGCATTGCCTCGGTTCCCGGTGTCGCCGCGGCCAGCGTGAACCTTGCGACCGGCATGGCCGAAGTGCGGGGGCAGGGCGCGGGCCTTGCCGCCGATGTCCGCGCCGCGATCGAGGGCGTGGGGTTTTCCGTCCCCGACCGGACCGAGGTGCTGGCCGTGGAAGGCGCCACCTGCGCATCCTGCGTCGCACGGATCGAGGCGGCGCTGATGGCCGTGTCCGGTGTCCGTGCCGCGGCGATGAACCTCGCCACCGGGCGGGCCACAGTGACTGCGGCGGGGGGCGAGGCCGATCCTGCAGCGCTGACCGCGGCGCTGGGCCGGGCAGGGTATCCCGCGCGTGCCGTGACCGGCCTTGTTCCCACGCTGTCTGCCGGGTCCGAAGATGACCGGGTCACCGGGTCAGATCACGCCCGGCGCTTCTGGATTGCGGCGGCGCTGACGCTGCCGGTCTTCGTGATGGAGATGGGCGGCCATCTGATCCCGGCCCTGCACCACTGGATCCATGGCGCCTTCGGCCATACCCTGCCGATGATCGTCCAGTTCGTCCTGACGACTCTGGTCCTGGCCGGGCCTGGTCGGGCCTTCTTTCAGCGCGGCATTCCCGGCCTTCTGCGGGGCGCGCCGGACATGGATGCGCTCGTGGCCATGGGCACCGGCGCGGCCTGGGCCTATTCGACGGTGGCCACCTTCGCGCCGGGGCTGCTGCCCGATGCCGCCCGCGCGGTCTATTTCGAAAGCGCCGCGGTCATCGTCACGCTGGTCCTGCTGGGCCGCTGGATGGAGGCGCGGGCGCGAGGTCAGGCAGGGGCCGCGGTGCGGGCCCTGATCGGCCTGCAGCCGCGCAGCGCGCGCCGCCTGCGCCCGGATGGCGCCATGGAAGAGATCGAGATCGCCGCGGTTCGCCCCGACGACCGGCTGGCGATCCGTCCGGGCGAGCGGCTGCCGGTGGATGGCACGGTCGAGGACGGGTCATCGGCGGTGGATGAATCCATGCTGACGGGCGAAGCCCTTCCGGTGACAAAGGCCAAGGGCGACCCGGTGACTGCCGGCACCGTGAACGGGACCGGCGCGCTGACCGTGGCGGCGCGTGCCGTCGGCGCCGATACCGTGCTCGCGCGGATCGTGGCGATGGTCGAGGAAGCGCAGGGCGCAAAGCTGCCGGTGCAGGCGCTGGTCGACCGGATCACCGGTGTGTTCGTGCCGGTGGTGCTGGGTGTGGCGGCGCTGACCGTGGCGGTCTGGCTGGCCCTGGGCCCCGACCCCCGCCTGACCCATGCGCTGGTCGCAGGCGTGGCGGTGCTGATCATCGCTTGCCCCTGCGCGATGGGGCTGGCCACGCCCATGTCGATCATGGTGGGGACCGGGCGGGCTGCAGAACTGGGCGTGCTGTTCCGGCGCGGCGATGCGCTGCAGAAGCTGGCCGAGGTGGGCGTTGTGGCGTTCGACAAGACCGGCACGCTGACCGAAGGCCGCCCGACGCTGACCGATACGGTAGCCAGGCCGGGCACCGATGCCGATATGGTTGTGCGGCTGGCGGCCAGCGTCGAGGCGCTGTCCGAGCATCCGCTGGCCCGCGCCGTTGTGGAGGGCGCTGCAACACTTGGCCCGCTGCCTCCGGCGACAGGGTTTGTCGCCACCGCCGGACTTGGGGTCGCCGCAACGGTGGAGGGGCGGCAGGTGCTGGTGGGCTCGGCGCGTTATCTGGCCGGGCATGGGGTAGACGCAGGCCCGCTGGCCGAGGCCGCGGACCGGTTGGCGGCCGGTGCGCGCACGCCTGTTCTGGTGGCGGTGGACGGGCAGGCCGTGGCGGTTCTGGGCATCGCGGACCGTATTCGCCCCGGCGCCGCCAACATGGTCGCGCGGCTGAAGGCGATGGGTCTGTCCGTGGCGATGGTCACTGGCGATGCCGAGGCGGTCGCCCGTGTCGTCGCGGCCGAACTCGGGATCAATGAGGTGCGCGCGGGCGTCCTGCCTGCGGGCAAGCGCGACGCCGTGGCCGACCTGCGCGCGGCGGGGCCCGTGGCGTTCGTGGGCGACGGAATCAACGATGCGCCCGCGCTGGCCGCCGCCGATGTGGGCATCGCCATGGGCACCGGCACCGACGTGGCGATCGAGGCGGGCGAGGTGGTGCTGATGTCGGGCGACCCGGCCGCAGTGGTGACGGCAATCACCGCCAGCCGGTCGACGATGCGCAACATCCGCCAGAACCTGTTCTGGGCCTTTGGCTACAACATCCTGCTGATCCCCGTGGCCGC
>CAYYOE010000152.1:0-7313 GCA_964473055.1 uncultured Rhodobacterales bacterium
CGATCAACGGGATGGTCTATGTGCGCGGCCATGCGCGCGACTTCGACACCTGGGCCGCGATGGGCGCGCACGGCTGGGCCTATGCCGACGTGCTGCCGTATTTCCGGCGGATGGAGGCGGTGCACGACGGGCAGGACCCGGCGTGGCGCGGCACCGACGGGCCGCTGACCGTGTCGCGTGGGCGGATGCGCAACCCGCTGTTCCGTGCCTTCGTCGAGGCGGGGCGGCAGGCGGGCTATCCGGTCACGCCCGACTACAACGGCTGCCAGCAGGAAGGGGTCGGCGCGCTGGAGGCCACCATCCGGCACGGGCGGCGCTGGTCGGCGGCGAACGCCTATCTGCGGCCCGCGATCACGCTGGGGGCCCGCGTGGTGCGCGGCCTGGCGACGCGCGTGGTGATCGAGGACGGGCGCGCGACCGGGGTCGAGGTTCTGGGGCCGGGCGGGCCGCAGGTGGTGCGCGCGCGGGCCGAGGTGATCCTGGCGGCGTCCAGCATCAACACGCCGAAGCTGTTGCTGCTGTCGGGGATCGGGCCGGGGGCACAGCTGGCCGGGTTCGGGCTGCCGGTGGTCGCCGACCGGCCCGGGGTGGGGGCGAATCTGCAGGACCACCTGGAGGTCTATGTGCAGTATGCCGCGCGGCTGCCGATCACGCTTTATCGCTACTGGAACCTCATCGGGAAGGCCTGGGTCGGCGCGCGCTGGCTGTTCACGCGGACCGGCCCTGGCGCGTCGAACCAGTTCGAGGCGGGGGGCTTCGTGCGGTCTGCCGCGGGGATCGAGTATCCCGACATCCAGTTCCATTTCCTGCCCATCGCCGTGCGCTACGACGGGCGCGGGATTGTCGCAAGGCACGGGTTCCAGGCGCATGTGGGGCCGATGCGGTCAGTCTCGCGCGGGGCGGTGACGCTGCAATCGGCGGACCCGCGCGCGGCGCCGGTGGTGCGCTTCAACTACATGAGCGCGGCGCAGGACTGGCATGAGTTCCGCGCCGCGATCCGTCTGACGCGCGAGATCTTCGCGCAGCCCGCCCTGGCGCGGCATGTGGAGCGCGAGCTGCACCCGGGACCGCAGGCGGAGACGGATGCCGAGATCGACGCCTTCGTGCGCGACCACGCCGAGAGCGCGTATCACCCCTGTGGCACGGCCCGGATGGGGGCAGCGGACGACCCGCTGGCCGTGGTGGACCCGGAATGCCGGGTGATCGGGGTGAACAACTTGCGGGTGGCGGATAGCTCGGTGTTCCCGCTGATCCCGAACGGAAACTTGAATGCACCGTCCATCATGGTGGGCGAGAAGGCGGCGGATCATATCCTGGGCCGGTCGCTGCCGCGGGACGAGCGGGCGCCGTGGGTGCATCCGGACTGGGCGCGGGTGCAGCGGTAGGATCGGCGCGGATATGCGACACTGCGTTCCACAGGGCATCGAATGGCTATGAACGGCCGCCGCACCGACGGTGGTCGGCACCTGGTCGCGTAGGGCAAGTGCAGCTTCCGCGCGCGCGGTGGCTTCGCCAAGGTCGCTTAGCGGCGGTGAGGACCGACCGGACGGGTGTCCGGGGGGTGAGGGCGGATCAGAAATCGGTCCGAGACACCGGTTCCCAGCCCGCAAGTTCTCGCCCGAACGGCATCCCTTGCCCAGGTGGCCCGGGCGGCTGGCCGGGGTGGGGGTGGGGTCGGGCGGGGCAGCGAGGGCGAGGCGGACGGGCGCGCCAGTGCGCAGCAGAGGGCATCGTAAGGTCGGGGGCGGCCATCCGCTGCCCGACCCGCTTCGCGGGTGTTCCGGGCGGGGCGCGCATTCAGGCCGCCGGCATCGATCCGGTGGCCGCCTTGTCCGGGAACCCTTTCCCCATCGCCTACCGGCCCAGCAGCGCCTCGATCTCGGCCCGGGCGGGCATCGACGGGGCCGTGCCGGGCCGGGTGACCGAAATACCTGCCGTGGCGCAGCCGAAGCGCACCGCGTCGATCGGGTCCATGCCTTCCGCGAGCGCGGTCGCGAAGCCGCCGTTGAACGCGTCGCCCGCCCCCGTCGTTTCGACCACCGGGCCGGCGTTGAACGGCGGCACCAGTTCGCTGCGGTTGCGGTCGCGGTACAGCGCGCCCTTCTCGCCCAGTGTCAGGATCGCCGCGCCCACTCCCATCGCCAGCAGAGCGTCGGCCGCGCGCTCGGCATCCGCCACGGAGGTGACTGGAATGCCCGTGATCCCTTCGGCTTCGCTTTCATTCGGGGTGACATAGTCGCACAGCGCTAGCATCTCGGCAGCAATCGCGGCGGCGGGCGCGGGGTTCAGGATGGTGCGCGCGCCGCCCGCCCGCGCGATGGCCAGCGCCCGGTGCGCGGCGTCCATCGGCTGTTCCAGTTGCGTCACGAACACCGCGGCGCCCGCGATAAGGCCCGCCTGCGCCTCGACGTCGGCGACCGAGATGCGGCCCGCCGCGCCCGGGGCGATGATGATGGCGTTGTTGCCGGTTGTGTGCTCGACGAAGATATAGGCCGCGCCGGTATAGCTGTCGGGGTCGTCCACGATCTGCGGGATCACCCCCGCCCGCGCCCAGGTGTCGCGCGCCATGCCGGCGAAGGCGTCGACACCGAGGCGGCTGATGAAATGCACCTCGCCCCCGGCCATCGCCGCGGCGACCGCCTGGTTCGATCCCTTGCCCCCCGGCCCCAGGGCAAAGCTGTGGCCCAGGATCGTCTCGCCCATCTTCGGCTGACGGTCGGCGCGATAGGCGGTATCGGCGACGAAGACGCCCAGGATGACGATGCGGCCCATCGCTCAGTCCTCCGGCCCGATGACGCCCTTGCGCAGGATGAAGCAGCCGTAGAACCGCCGCTCGCCGGTCTGGATCACGGCGTAGGCGTCGCGCGCGCGGTCGTAGAAATCGAACCGCTCGACCCCGACCATGGGGCGCGGACGCCCCTCGGCCCGGTCGATTTCCGCCTGCACTTCGGCCTGCACGGGCGGCACGGTGGCGGGTTCGCCCACGATCTCCATCCGCGCGGCAAAGTCATCCACGAAAGTGTCCAGCGGCAGCACCGACAGGATCGCATTCACCGCCTGCGCGGCGGTCAGGTTCTCCATCCGCAGGAGTTCGCCGTGGACGGTGGCCTGCGCGACCTGGTCGCCGGGAAAGTTCGTGTCCGCGATCACCAGTGCATCGCCATGCCCCATCGCGCGCAGCACATAGAGCACATCGGCATTCAGCCGGTTGTCGATTCCCTTGAGCATTTCCCGGTCCTCCCCATCTTTTCGGTTGCCGCGCCCGGCCGCGCGCCCGCGTCAGAGCCTGCGGCCGGTCGCCTTGTCGAAGACATGCACCATTCCGGGCTCGGCGCGAAGCCGGATGTCCTGGCCCGGGCGCATCGCGCGGCGGTCGCGCAGCACCGCCGTGACCTCGCGCGTGGCTACGCGCACGACCAGGTAGGTTTCGGCCCCGGTCGGTTCGACCACGGCAATCTGGCCCGGCAGGCCGTCGTCGGCGGGTTGCAGGTGCTCGGGCCGCAGCCCGATGGTGACGTCGCGCCCGTCTTCAAGGCCCGCATCCAGGGGCAGCCGTGTCCCTGCGACCTCGGCGAACACGGACCCATCGGCGTGCCGCACCACGGCGTCCAGCATGTTCATCGCAGGCGACCCGATGAACCCCGCGACGAAGGTGTTCACGGGACGGTCATAGACCTCGAGCGGTGATCCGATCTGTTCGATGTGGCCGCCCTGCATGACCACGATCTTGTCGGCCATGGTCATCGCCTCGATCTGGTCATGCGTCACATAGACCGTGGTGGTGGACAGCCGCTGGTGCAGTTCGCGGATCTCGGTGCGCATCTGCACGCGCAGCTTGGCGTCGAGGTTCGACAGGGGTTCGTCGAACAGGAACACCTGCGGATCGCGCACGATGGCGCGGCCCATCGCCACGCGCTGGCGCTGGCCGCCCGAAAGCGCGCGCGGGTATCGCCCGAGGTAGGGCGTCAGCCCGAGGATTTCGGCCGCATGGTCGACCCGGCGCTTGATCTCGGCGCGGTCCATGCCGCGCATCCGCAGGGCGAATGCCATGTTCGCGGCCACCGTCTTGTGCGGGTAGAGCGCGTAGTTCTGGAACACCATCGCGATGTCGCGCTGCGCGGGGGGCAGGTTGTTCACCAGCCGCTCGCCGATGTGGATCGTGCCCGCGCTGATGCCCTCCAGCCCCGCGATCATCCGCAGAAGCGTGGACTTTCCGCAGCCCGAGGGGCCCACCAGAACCACGAATTCGCCGTCGGCGATATCGACATCAAGGCCATGGATCACCTCCATGGTCCCGTAGGACTTGCGCAGTTGCCTGACCCTGACGTCCGCCATCCCGCGCCCCGCTTGCTCGTGCTTCCGAACCCTAGGACTAGCGAAGCGTTCCGACCCTGTCCACAACCTGAGCATACTAACATGTTAGAATCTTGACAGGTCCCTGCCGGGCTGAAATGCTTGACGAGTCCGCGCTGCCCCTTCGGTCCAGAAGACGCCAATGTCCCGCCGGAGAGAGGCAAGGCCGCGACGTGAAACCGCCGGCGTGGCCATGCGCCCGGCGAAGATCAGGGAGGATCTGCTGTGCGAGTCGAACACTACAATGCCCTTGTGGGCCGGATGACCCGTCGCGGGGTATTGCGCGGTGCGACGGCGATGGCCGGCACGGCCGCGCTGACTGGCGCCGGGCTGATGCCGCGTGCCGCCAGGGCGCAGGGGAACCTTCGCGCCGAAATTCTGAAGATCCCCGGCGTGGGGATGGGGTCGCCCACCGATGCCGACTGGCAGAAGGTCGGCGAGATGTGCCTTGGCGACACCAAGGCCAACGTGGCCGAGGGCGAATTCGCGGGCGTCGAACTGACGTTCATGGGGCTGAACAACCAGAACCTGCACAACTTCCTTTTCCGCGGATTCCTCAAGCCGTGGGAGGCCTACACCGGGGCCAAGATCAACTGGATCGACCTTGCCCAGGCCGACTACAACGCGCGCCTGCAGCAGTCGATTGCCACGGGAACCGTGGACTTCGACATCATCGAGATGGGTGCGCCCTTTGAAGGTGACACCGCGGGCCGCGGCCTGCTGGACGAGATGCCCGCCTGGGTGGCCGAGCAGATCGACGCGGAAGACCTGGTGGACTACGTCAAGCCGCCTGTCGGCACCTGGGACGGCAAGACCTATCGGGTGAACATCGACGGCGACGCCCATACGTTCGCCTACCGCAAGGACTACTTCGGCCCGGGCGCTATCGGAGGAGAGACAGTTCCGAGCACCTGGGAGGAAGTGAACGCCGTGACCAAGGCGCTGATCGGTCAGACCGACCCGCTGACCGGCCTTCCGGCGCATGGCTATCTTGACCCGCTGAAGGGCTGGGGCGGATTCGGGTTCTACTTCCTGATGAACCGGGCCGTTGCCTACGCCAAGCACCCGGACGAGCCGGCGTGGCTGTTCGATCCCGACACGATGCAGCCGCGCGTCAACAATCCGGGCTGGGTGCAGGCGATCCAGGATGTGATGGACCTGATTGCCACCCCCGGCGCCTACCCGGCCGACCAGATCAATGCCGATCCGGGCACGACTGCGTTCCAGCAGTTCCTTGCAGGCACGGGGTCGATGGTCATGTGGTGGGGCGACGTGGGATCGTCCGCGCGCACCTCCGACACCTCGGTCGTGGGCGACGTCGTGGGCTTCGGGATCAACCCGGCAGCCGAACGGCGCTACAATTCCCGCACCGGCGAGTGGGAGAACGAGCGCAACGAGGCGCCCAACATGGCCTATATCGGCTGGGGCATCTACGTTACGTCCCGCGTCTCGGGCGACGAGAAGAAGCGCAAGGCCGCATGGTCGGCGGCGGCGCATCTGGGTGGCAAGGACCTGTCGCTCTGGACTGTGGCCTATCCGTCGGGCTTCCAACCCTACCGCAACTCGCACTTCATCTATGACGAGTGGGAAGCGGCGGGCTATGACCGCGAGTTCATTGAGGACTACCTCGGGTCGAACCTGGACAGCTACAACCACCCGAACTCGGCGATCGAACCGCGTATCCCGGGCATCTTCCAGTACTACTCGGTTGCCGAGGACGAACTGGCCAAGGGCTTTGCCGGGCAGTACGGATCGGCGCAGGAAACGGCCGATGCCATCGCCGCGGCCTGGGAGCGGATCACCGACCAGATCGGGCGGGACAGCCAGATCGCGCTCTACAAGGCCAGCCTGGGGATCTGATCCCCGGCGAGACCTGACACGGACACGACACGCAGGGCGGGGACACCCCCGCCCTGCGCCTTCCCGGGGACCCGCAGGACCAGATGACCAGCGAAACCGACCACCTGCACGTCGTGACGGCCGACAACATCTCGGATCGCCGCCGCAGGCTGGGCGGCGCGATCATCTGGGGGTCGGCGGGGCTGCTTGTGCTGGTGATCGGGCTGCAGATCCTGCAGTTGCGCGGCACGCTGGACATCGGGTTCACGACGTGGCGGCCGACGCTCTATGCCTACATGTTCTGGGCAACCTGCCTGTGCTGGGCGCAGGTCCTGCGCCACGGCGAGCGTGGCAAGCGGACGCTGTTCGTGCTGCCCGCCGCGCTGTTCGTCATCTCGATGGTGGTGTTTCCGCTGATTTTCGCGCTGGGCATCGCGTTTTCCAACTGGAACCTGTCCTCGCCCACGGGCCGCCAGTTCAACGGGCTCGACAATGTCCGCCAGATGTGGGCCGACCCGTTCTACTGGAACGCGCTGGGCAACATGGTCTGGTATTGCCTGGCGATCATCGTGGAATATGCCATCGCCTTCGGCCTGGCGCTGCTGCTGAATGCCCAGATCCGCGCGCGCAAGTTCTTCCGGGTGGCGTTCCTCTTGCCCCTGATGCTGTCGCCGGTGGCGGTCAGCTGGATGATCGGCAAGTCGATGCTGGAAATCCGCTTCGGCCCGATTGCTCGGCTATTGCGCTGGATGGGTGTCGAGAACATCAGCTTCTACGGCTCGCCCGAGATGGCGCGCTTCATGATCATGGCGATGGACGCCTGGACGTTCATTCCCTTCATGATGATCATGATCCTGGCAGGCCTGCAGGCGATCCCGCGCGAACTGAACGAGGCGGCCGAGGTCGACGGCGCGACCGGCTGGCGGCGGTTCTGGGAAATCACGTTCCCGCTGATGCTGCCGGTGTCGATCACCGCGATCCTGATCCGCATCATCTTCAAGCTGAAGCTTGCCGACATCATCATCAACATCACGGCGGGCGGGCCGGGGGGGGCCACCGACAGCGTCACCAGCTTCATCTTCCGCGAATACCGCGACCGGTCGAACGTGGGCTACGGCACG
>CAYYOE010000153.1:0-7307 GCA_964473055.1 uncultured Rhodobacterales bacterium
TGCCCCATCGCCCCGCGCCGGGCAACCCCGGACCCATGCCCATGCTCATGACCCCCGATCCCAGCCCCGCCATTGTCGGCACGGACAGGCCTGTCCTGCGCCTGTCGGGCGTGTCGAAGGCGTTTCCGGGGGTCCGCGCGCTGTCCGACGTGGCGCTGGAGCTGTTTCCCGGCCAGGTGACCGCGCTGGTGGGCGAGAACGGCGCGGGCAAGTCCACCCTGGTCAAGGTGCTGACCGGCATCTACCAGCCCGACACCGGCCGGATCGAGGTAGATGGCCGCCCCGTGCGCTTTCCCACCGCGCAGGCAGCGGCGCAGGCTGGCATCACCGCGATCCATCAGGAAACCGTGCTGTTCGACGAGTTGTCGGTGGCCGAGAACATCTTCCTGGGCCACGCCCCCCGCACGCGCCTGGGCCTGATCGACTGGCCGCGCCTGCGCGCCGACGCGAGCGCGATCCTGACCCGGATCGGCGCGCAGATCGACCCCGGCATGGCCCTGAAGGACCTCGGCATCGCCCGCAAGCACCTGGTGGCCATCGCGCGCGCCCTGTCGGTCGATGCGCGCGTCGTGATCATGGACGAACCCACCGCCGCCCTGTCGCAGAAGGAAATCGAGGAACTCTACGACCTCGTCGCGCGGCTGAAGGCCGAGGGCCGGGCGATCCTGTTCATCAGCCACAAGTTCGACGAGATCTTCCGCATCGCCGACCGCTGGACGGTGTTCCGCGATGGCGCGCATGTGGGGTCGGGACTGATCGCCGACGTGACCGAGGGCGACCTGGTGCGCCTGATGGTGGGCCGGTCGGTGGACCAGATCTTCCCCCCGCGCATCGCGTCGCCGGGGCCCGAGGTGCTGCGGGTCGAAGGGCTAAGCCACCCGACCGAATTCGACGGCATCGCGTTCTCCCTCCGCCGGGGCGAGATCCTGGGCTTCTACGGCCTGATCGGCGCGGGCCGGTCCGAGGTGATGCAGGCGATCTTCGGCATCACACGGCCCTCCACGGGCACGGTCCTGGTCGACGGCACCCCGCGTGACATCCGCTCGCCCGCCGACGCCATCGCCGCGGGTATCGTCTATGTGCCCGAAGATCGCGGCCGGCAGGGCGCCGTCACCGGCCTGCCGATCTTCCAGAACGTCACCCTGCCCTCGCTGCCGCGCACCTCGCGCGCGGGCTTCCTGCGGCTGGCGCGGGAATTCCACCTGGCGCGCGCCTATACCGGGCGGCTTGACCTGCGCGCCTCGGCGCTGGACCAGGACGTGGGCAAGCTGTCTGGCGGCAACCAGCAGAAGGTAGTGATCGCCAAGTGGCTGGCGACGCAGCCGCGCGTCATCATCCTGGACGAACCCACCAAGGGCATCGACATCGGGTCGAAGGCCGCGGTGCATGCCTTCATGGCGGAACTGGCGGCCGAGGGGCTGGCCGTGATCATGGTCAGCTCGGAAATCCCCGAAATCCTGGGCATGTCGGACCGGGTGGTGGTGATGCGCGAAGGCCTGATTGCCGCCGAACTGCCGCGCGCGGGCCTGACACCCGAGGCGCTGGTGCGACACGCAGCGGGCATCGGGGCCGACCGTGCGGGAGGCGCGGCATGACGCAGGCGCTGAAATCGCGCGAGGCGCTGCTGCTGGCCATCATCGCGGGCCTGCTGGCCCTGATCGCCACGCGGTTCCCTGCCTTCGTCGCGCCCGACAACCTGGCGCGCGTGCTGAACGACACGGCACCCCTGATCATCCTGGCGCTCGGCCAAGCTGCCGTGATCCTGACGCGCTGCATCGACCTGTCGGTGGCGGCGAACCTGGCGCTGACGGGCATGGTCGTGGCGCTGGTCAACGTGGCCGCGCCGGGCCTGCCCATGGCCGCCATCCTGGCCATCGCGCTAACCATTGGGGCCGCGCTGGGCGCAATCAACGGGCTTCTGGTGTGGAAGCTGTCGATCCCGCCCATCGTGGTGACGCTGGGCACCATGACCATCTTCCGCGGCACGATCTTCCTGATCTCGGACGGCCGCTGGGTGAACGCGCACGAGATGTCCCGCCCCTTCACGGCCCTGCCCCGCAGCGTGATCCTGGGCCTGCCGGTGATGACCTGGATCGCCCTTGGCGTCGCGGTGGGCATGATCGTCCTGATGACCCGCACACCCCTGGGCCGCGCGTTCTACGCCGTCGGCGGCAACCCCAATGCGGCGGTCTATGCGGGCATCGACGTGGGCCGCACGCAGTGCCTGGCCTTCGTGCTGTCGGGCGCGCTGGCGGGGCTGACCGGCTACCTCTGGGTCGCGCGCTATGCCGTGGCATATGTGGACATCGCCGCCGGGTTCGAACTGGACGTGATCGCGGCCTGCGTGATCGGCGGGATCGCCATCGCGGGGGGCGCGGGCACCGCCATGGGCGCGATCCTGGGCGCGGTGTTCCTGGGCGTCATCAAGAACGCGCTGCCGGTCATCAACGTCTCGCCATTCTGGCAACTGGCGATCTCGGGCGCGGCCATCGTGATCGCGGTGGCGTTCAACGCGCAAGGGCGCCGCCGCAAGGGCCGCATCATCCTGCGCCGGGCCGAAGGACACGCATGACCGAGACCGCCCCCCCCACCCGCCACATCCCCGACCGCCTGCACTCGCCCGCCGCGCGCCTGCTCAAGCGGTGGGAGACGCTGCTTCTGGCCGTCGCCATCGGCATCTTCATCGCCAACAGCCTGGCCTCGCCTTGGTTCCTGAACGCCTGGAACCTGTCCGACGCCACCTTCAACTTCACCGAAAAGGCGATGATCGCCTTCGCCATGGCGCTTCTGATCATCTCGGGCGAGATCGACCTGTCCGTCGCCTCGATCATCGCGCTGGCCTCGACCGCGATGGGGGCGGCGGCGCAGTTCGGGGTGGGGGTGCCGGAACTGGTTGCCATCGGCATCGGCGTGGGGCTGGTCTGCGGCGCGATCAACGGCGCGCTGGTCACGGGGCTGGGCCTGCCGTCCATCGTCGTGACCATCGGCACGATGAGCCTGTTTCGCGGGATTTCCTACATCGTCCTCGGCGACAAGGCCTATACCGGCTACCCGCCCGGCTTCGCCTGGTTCGGGCAGGGCTATGTCTGGTGGGTGATTTCGGTCGAGTTCGTGCTGTTCGGCCTTCTGGCCGTGATCTACGCCGTGGTGCTTCACGCCACGTCCTTCGGCCGCGCGATCTATGCCATCGGCAACAACCCCACCGCCGCGCTGTTCTCCGGCATCCGGGTGGGGCGGGTGAAGTTCATTCTGTTCCTCCTGACCGGCCTGATGTCGGGGATCGCGGCGGTGTGCCTGACCTCGCGCCTGGGATCGACGCGGCCCTCCATCGCGACGGGGTGGGAGCTCGAGATCGTGACGATGGTGGTGCTGGGCGGGGTCAGCATCCTTGGCGGATCGGGAAGCATTCCGGGTGTCGTGATCGCGGCTTTCGTGATGGGGCTGGTGACCTTCGGGCTTGGGCTGCTGAACGTGCCGGGGATCGTGATGTCGATCTTCATCGGCGGGCTTTTGATCGCGGTGATCGCGCTGCCGCGCCTCTGGGCGATGCGAAAAGGGTAGGACGGATGGAGAAATACGCCTTCCGCATGCGGCTGAACCCTGGCGCCGAAGCCGAGTATCGCCGCCGCCATGATGCGATCTGGCCGGAACTGGCCGCCCTGCTGCGCGCGGCCGGGGTGTCGGACTACTCCATCCACCTTGACCGCGAGACGGGGTTTCTGTTCGGCGTCTTGTGGCGGGCGGAGGGGCACCGGATGGACGACCTGCCCGCGCATCCGGTGATGCGGCGCTGGTGGGACCACATGGCCGACCTGATGGAGGTGCACCCCGACAACGCGCCCGTCGCCGTGCCGCTGGAAACCGTGTTCCATATGCCATGACCCTTATCGCCGTCATCGACATCGGTAAGACCAATGCCAAGGTCGCCGTGGTGGACGGCGCGGACCTGCGGGAACTGGACGTGCGGACCATGCCCAACCGGGTGCGGCCCGCCCCGCCCTATCCGCACTACGACATCGCGGGGTTGTGGGATTTCATCCTGCAGGCGCTGGCGGACCTGAACGCCGCGCACCCGGTCGATGCCGTCGTGGTGACGGCCCATGGCGCGTCGATTGTCCTGCTGGACCGCGACGGCGGGCTGGCCTGCCCGATGCTCGACTACGAACATCCCGGCCCCGATGCCATGGCGGCCGAATATGACCGCCTGCGCCCGCCCTTCGCGGACACCGGATCGCCCCGCCTTCCGCTCGGGCTGAACGTCGGCGCGCAACTGCACTGGCTGCTGGCAACGCAGGCAGGGCTGGCCGACCGGGTGGCGCAGGTGGTGACCTACCCGCAGTTCTGGGCGGGCCACCTGTCGGGCGTCTGGCGGTGCGAGCCCTCGTCGCTCGGCGCGCATACTGACCTTTGGGCGCCCTGGGCGGGCGGGTTCAGCGCCCTGCCCGCGCGGCTGGGGCTGGCGGGGCGGATGGCGCCGCTGGCGCGTCCGGGGGATGTGCTGGGCGATGTGCTGCCCGAGGTGGCGCGCACCACCGGCCTGCGTCCGGGCACGCCGGTCCATTGCGGCATCCACGATTCGAACGCCGCCCTGCTGCCGCACCTGGTGTCGCGTGCTGCGCCTTTTGCGGTGGTGTCCACCGGCACCTGGGTGATCTGCATGGCGGTGGGCAGCGCATTGGGGGGGCATTCCGTCACGCTCGACCCCGCGCGCGACACGCTGGCCAATGTCGATGCCTTCGGGCGTCCCACGCCATCGGCCCGGTTCATGGGCGGGCGCGAACACGACCTGATGGCAGGCGAAACCACCCCCCCCACGCCCGCCGACGTGGCCGCAGTCCTACGCCGCCGCGCGTTCCTGATACCCGCGGTGGAACCGACCGCCGGCCCGCATCTGGGCCGCAAGGGCGGCTGGGCCGACCCGCACCTGACGCCGGGCGAGAAAGGCGCGGCGCTGGCCTTCTACCTGGCGCTGGTGACGGCGGAATGCCTGGGGCTGATCGGGGCGTATGGCCCGGTGATCGTCGAGGGGCCCTTCGCGCGCAACCGCTTGTATCTCGACATGCTGGCGGCCACGGTCGCGCGCCCGGTGCTGGTCGCTGCCGACGGCGCGCGTGGCAGTTCGGGCGCGGCGCTGCTGGCGCTTCCGCCGGACAGGGCGGCCACCGTGGCCCCGGCGCTGGTTGCCCATCCGGCCCACCCCGAGGCAGATACGCTGGCCGCCTACGCCCACGACTGGATGACGGCCGTCGCGCGGGCCGAGGGCGCACGCAACTCCTGACCTTGGCCCGGGCGACCAGCCCGGGCCGCGCCCGACCCTCCCCCCGGGAGGGCGCAATGCGACGTCGCAAGGGGCTCGACGGTCGGAGGGGCCTCGCTGGCATAAAGCACTGCCATCCCGGCGGGCCAAAGCGCCCTCCCAGGGTCGGGCGCGCCCCTGAGCACCAGGGGATGTCGAAGCCCCCCATCCCCCTACAGCGCCGCCGCCGCCCGCGCCGCCTGGTCGTAGGCCCCCGACAGCGTGCGGAGCAGCGATTGGACGGGCCACAGCGGACGGAATCCTTGATCGGGACCAGGGCGAACAGCGACCCCGCCGAATGCACGTTGATGGCCCGCACACCACCCGTCGCGGCGCGAACCTCGTCGGTTGCGATCGCGATGGTCTGGATGTGGAACACCGCGGCGCCATAGGTCGTGGGCATGTCCCATTTGGCCTGGGTGATCGCTGGGACAGTGGCCAGCGCAAGGGCGCAGCCGGTAGGGGCAAGGCGAAGGGTCATCGGTCATCTCCCTGTTGTCATGGCTGCCTGTTGCGACCCGATCCTCACGACGAGAAATCACCGACATTTTGAAGGCGAGAAGTTCTCATATCCATTGCAACACGCAGGGGACGCTTCCAGATTGCCCGCGTCTGCCCCTGGACCGGCCCCGCATGACCCCCGCCAAACCCGCCGCCGCACCTGGCACCGCGCCCGTCCTCTGCCCCATCGGGGTGGACGGCTGGCTGGTCAGCTTCGGCGACCGCCTGACCGAGCCCGCGAATCGCGCCGTGCTGGCGTTCCGCGCGGCGCTGGACCGGGCCGACCTGCCGGGACTGGTGGAATCGGCCGCCGCGCTGACCTCGGTGCATGTGCGGTTCGATCCCGCCGCCATGGACCACGCCCACACGCGCCGCGCGCTGGAGGGGCTGCTCGCCACGCGCGACTGGTCCGCAGCAGCGCTGCCCCACGGCCGGCGCCTGTGGCGGGTGCCCGCGGTGTTCGGCACCGACCTCGCCCCGCAACTGGACGACGCCGCGCAGCGGGCCGGGTTGACCCCGGAGGCCGCCGTGGCCGCGCTCTGCGCCCGGCCCCTGCGGGTGCAGGCGATCGGCTTCGCGCCCGGCCAGCCCTATCTCGGCCAGTTGCCCCCGGAATGGGACCTGCCGCGCCAGACGACCCTGACCCCGCGCGTGCCCGAAGGCGCGGTCGTCGTCGCGATCCGGCAGGCGATCGTGTTCTCGGTCACCACGCCCACCGGCTGGCGCCATGTCGGCCAGACCGCGCTGCGCCTGTTCCGCCCCGACCATGCCGACCCGTTCCTGCTGCGCCCCGGCGACGAGGTGCTGTTCCAGCCCGCCCCGCGCGACGCGCTGGACGCCCTGCGCCGGTCAGGCCCCGATGGCGGGGCTGTCGCCGAGGCGCTGCCATGACCCGCGCGCTCCTGATCCGCCGCGCGGGGCCAGGCGTCACGGTGCAGGACGCAGGCCGCCCCGGCTGGCTGGCGCAGGGCCTGTCACGCGGCGGCGCGTCGGACGCGCTGGCACTGGCCGAGGGCGCGGCACTGCTGGGGCAGGACGCGCACCTGGCCGCGCTGGAGATCGCGGGCAGTTTCCTGACGGTCGAAGCGACGGCCCCCACGCGCATTTCCCTGACCGGCGCGCCGATGCGGGCGCGGGCGGGGGATGCCGCGCTGGCCTGGGATGCCTCGCACCTGCTGCCCGCAGGCGTGCGGCTGGACCTGTCGGGCAGCGCGGGGGGCTATTCCTGCCTGCACCTTGGCGGCGGCGTGGCGACCGCACCCGTGCTGGGCAGCCCGTCCGCGCACCTCGCCGCAGGGATCGGCCGGATGCTGGAGGCAGGCGACCGGCTGAACCTCGGCCCCGACCCCGGTACCCGCACCGGCCAGACGCTGCCACCCCTGCCCCGCTACGACGGCGGCACCCTGCGGCTGGTCGCGGGCCCGCAGACCGACCTGTTCACGCCCGACGAACGCGCCCGCTTCTGCGCCACGCCCTTCCGCAAGGATGCGCGCGGCAACCGCATGGGCCA
>CAYYOE010000154.1:0-7297 GCA_964473055.1 uncultured Rhodobacterales bacterium
TACGGGTTCTGCGGCGTGGTGGTGGATACGACCAACCTGCAGGGCGCGATCTTCACATGGTGGCGGGGCGATGACGGCACCTGGCAGGCAAAGAAGACCATCACCATCGACCCGCGCCCCGAAGACCCGGCAAACCTGCCCCCCCTTCTGCAGGGCTTTGGCGCCGTGCCGCCGCTGGTCACCGACATCGACCTCAGTCTGGACGACAAGTATCTCTACGTCGCCTGCTGGGGCCTTGGCGAAATGCACCAGTATGACGTGTCCGACCCGATGAACCCGTTCCTCGCAGGCAAGGTGGAGCTGGGAGGCATCGCGCGCGGCACCAAGCATCCCGGCGGGGGCGCCTTCGCCTTTGGCCCGCAGATGGTCGAGGTCAGCCGAGACGGCAAGCGGGTCTACTGGACGAACTCGCTCTACTCGACGTGGGACGACCAGTTCTATCCGGGACAGGAGGGCGGCCAGATGGTCATGGCACGGGTCGGCGACAATGGCGGGCTGACGCTGGACAAGGACTTCTACGTCGATTTTCCCAAGGGGCACCGCGCGCACCAGATCCGGCTGGAAGGTGGAGACTGTTCGACCGATAGTTTCTGCTACCCCAACGTCTGAATGGAGCCTGACGCATCCACGGTGACGGCCCTTTGGGGGGCCGTCATCCTGTCCGGTGTCTATCATGGCGTCAATCCCGGCATGGGCTGGCCGCTGGCGGTATCGGCCGGGCTGATGGAGGGGCGGCGCCGGGCGATGGCGAAGGCTCTCGCGGCGCTCGCCTTCGGGCATCTGCTGGCGATGCTGGCGATCCTTCTGCCGTTCTCCCTGATGACCGCCCTCGTCCGGTGGGAAACCGAGTTGCGCCTTGGCGCGGGCGCGCTGGTGGTCGCCGCGGGCGTCTATCTGCTGATCAACCGCAGGCACCCGCGCATTCTGGCCCGCATAGCGCCCTCGCGGCTTGTGCTGTGGTCGTTTCTGGCGGCGATGGCACATGGTGCCGGGCTGATGCTTGTACCGATCTACCTTGGCATCTGCGGGGTTGATCCGGGCGACGGCGGGCACGAAGCCGCGCGCGACCTGATGGGGCAGAACATCGCCTCGGCCTTCCTTGTGGCCTTGGCCCATACACTGGCCATGACAGTCGCGGGCGGCGCAATCGCTGCAGCAATCCATTTCTACCTTGGGTTGAAATTCCTGTCGCGCACATGGTTCAACCTCGACGTGGTCTGGGCATCCAGCCTGATCCTGGTTGGATCGATCGGGATCTACTTTGCGCTCCGCGGCCACTGAGTCGTCAGGCATTGGCCTGACATCGTTCGCGGTTGACCAGTCACTCCCGCCCAACCTGCGACCGCCATGTCGCAACGGTATCCGCCGGCATTTCGTCCGCTGCCCCCGTGCCCGCATCGCTGCCGCCACCGGCCCAAGACCGGCCGCTCCTCGGGGCACATCGTGCCCTGGCGTGGCTTCCCCGGAGCTGACCAGCGAAGTCTGGAATACCATTTCACCGACGCCCGCGCCCTCTTGGTCAGATGAACCGGTCAAAGGCGCGTTGTTGTCCCTCGAGGGGCTCAGCAACGCAGCAGTTCAAGGTGGCGAAGATAATCCAACTGGCTTCGTGCCTTGATGACATCGTCGGACTCAATGGTCACTTCCACCGTGCAGACGCCGGTTTGTGGTTGTGCCATCGACCGCCCATCCGGACCAACGACAAGGCTCTGGCCGCAAAACGGCCCCACATTGCCGTCACCTGCGTAATTGCAATAGGCGACGAAGATTCCGTTCTCATAGGCCCGGGTCGGGATGACTGTCTCTGGCACAATCCGCCACTTTGGCGCGAGCGCTGTCGGCACGATCACGAGGTGTGCCCCATCCAGGCTGGCGCGGCGAACGAGCTCGGGGAACTCGGCATCCAGACAGATCAGAAGCGAAGTGGGAACACCATGCAACGGAAAGACCGAGCCAGGACCGCCTGTGCCAAAGCATTGCCGCTCGTATTCATTCGCGGCAGTCTGCTTGCGATAGTTGGTTAGGATCGCGCCATCCGTCCCTATCGACAGCGCACTGTTGAAAACGCGCGCTCCATCGGCTTCGGCATAGCCAAGGACGATGGCTTTGCCGTGGCGAGCGGCGATGCCACGCACGCCGGTGATCAGGGCGTCGTTCTGGGACAGGGCCTGTTCAATTGATGACCTGGCGTCACCGTAGCCCGGCCAGCACAATTCGGGCGTTATGAACACATCGGCGTGGGTCTGTGCCATTGCCCCCCCCAATGCTTCAAGGAAGT
Organism: uncultured Rhodobacterales bacterium; assembly: GCA_964473055.1. Classification (GTDB taxonomy): domain Bacteria; phylum Pseudomonadota; class Alphaproteobacteria; order Rhodobacterales; family Rhodobacteraceae; genus UBA996. Next base: position 2,279 of record CAYYOE010000154.1, read on the forward strand.
TCTCTCTTGATAGGGGCACAGGCGCCCGCTGCCAAAGGGCAAGAGTTACCTTCGTCATTCCATCTCGCGTGTCAGAAGCCCAGAAGGCGCGGAAGGAACAATGAAAGCTCTGGAACGAAGGTGACCAGGAACATGACCGGCAAGGCGACGAAGGCAATCAACTGCAAGGCCGGAACAACGGCATGGTGGATCGAGACCTTGCCGATCCGGCAGGCCATGTAAAGGATCGGGGCGACTGGCGGGCTGTTTGCGCCGATGACCACGGAACAGGCCACGATCGAGGCATAGTGGACCGGGTCAACGCCATGGGAAACCACCAGCGGCATCATCAGGGGGGCGATCACGACGGTAACCGAGAGGTCGTCCATGATCATGCCGACGAAGATCAGGAAGGCATTCACCAGGAGCAGGATCAGGATCGTGTTGTCGGAGACTTTTGTAGCCGCCTCGGTCAGGTCCTGCGGCACACCTTCGGCGACCATGATCCGGCCGATCATGAAGGAGAACAGCAGGATCAGGATGATGGTTCCGGTCGTCTCGCCCGCGTCCAGAAGGCTTTGACGGAACCGCGCCAGTGTCAGGTCGCGGTAGATGAAGAAGCCGATCAGGATGGCCATGAAAAGCGCCACCGCCGCGGCCTCGGTCGGAGTGAAGACGCCGCCATAGATCCCGCCCAAGATGATGACCGGCATCATCAGGGCCGGCAGGGCCCGCAGCGTTGACCGCGCTGCGCTTTCGCCGTTGCGTTGGCGTTCGAGGGCGGCAGCGCGTTCGGGCGTGTCCTTCAGGATGCGCCGGGTCATGATCCTGTTGAAGATCATCAGGCCCAGCATCAGCAGCAGCCCCGGTATCACGGTTGCCGCGAAAAGCGCGGTGATGGATTGCTTGGTGACCACCCCGAACAGGATCAGCGTGATCGAGGGCGGGATCAGGATGCCCAGCAGGGAAGACATCCCCAGCAGCGCCGAGCTGTAGCCGCGCGGATAGCCGCGTTCGGTCAAGGGGTCGATCATGATCGTGCCGATCGAGGCAACCGCCGCCGTGGCGGTGCCGGAAATCGCTCCGAAGACGCCCGAAGTGGCGATCATCGCGCCGCCCATGCCGCCCTTGCGACCGCGCAGGACCAGCGCCATGAAGCGGATCAGCCGCTCGGCGACGCCACCCGACTGCATCAGGTAGCCGGCCAGCACGAAAAGCGGCAGCGCCAGCAGGATCACCGAGTCGAGCGAGCGGAACCCCTGCAGCAGCAGGGTCGTGGTGTTCACGTCATAGGCCCAGACCAGGAACATCAATACCCCGGCAAAGGACCAGGCGACCGGAACCCCGAAGATCATCAGCGCCATGAGAAGGCCGATTGCGTAAAGTGCCTCCATGGCTCAGATCTCCCCGGTTTCGGGCGCGCGAAATCCAAGAACGACCCGGGCAGCAATCACCAGATCGCGCAGCGCGTAGATGACGAACAGACCAGAGGCCAGGACGATGGCCGATTGCGGGATCATCAGGGGCAGACTGAGCGCCGCCGTGGTCTGGGGTCTGGCAATCGACCAGTCCACCATGTCGCGGGCGAGGCTGATGAAGAAGAGGCTGAGAACGACCATGATGACCGAGACCGCCAGATCGTGCAGCGCCTTGGCGCGCGGCGACGGCAGGGACTGCGACAGGAAATCGACCACCAGATGCTGTCGGTTGCGCGCCGCGATCACTGCCCCGCACATGTAGAGCCACATGGCCGACAGGGTGGCGAGCTCAAGGACGCCCACGACCGACCAGCCAAGGACAAAGCGGGCCAGCACCAGAAACAGGATCAGGACTGTCACGGCCAGATTGGTCGCGATGACGACAAGTCCCATGACCCACATGATGGCACCGTCGAGCCGGCGAAAGAGCGCAGCCATCTGGAATCTCCGACAATGAAGGAGGGGTGGGGGCTGCCACAGCCGAGTGGGCAGCCCCAGGGGGCGATCAGTTCGCGTTCGCGCGGATCAGGTCCATGATTTCCTTGCCGACATCGGGCTCCATCTGGGTCCAGACCTCGGCCCGGACCTTCTCGGCGATCGGGGCGATCTGCTCGTCGGTCAGTTCGAAATACTCCATGCCATCCGCAATGGCCAGGTCGACATACTTCTGGTCGGTCGATTGGGCATCGGCAAACTGCTTGGACATTTCGGCGACGGCCGCATCTTCGATCAGCTTCTGATGTTCCGGCGAGAGCTCGTTGTAGCTTTCAAGATTGGCCAGCAGGTTGCCGGTCACGAATGTGTGCTTGGTGCGGACATAGTAGTCCAGCACGTCGCGGAAGTACTCGTAATCCCAATAGATCACGTTGCCCGCATCGCCATCGACGACACCGGTCTGGATCGAGGTATAGACTTCGCCCCAGTCGATCGCGGCGGTCTGGTAGCCCATCGATTCCAGGATCTGCGGAAAGGGGAACAGCGGCGGCGTGCGCACCTTGATGTTCGCGGCTCCGGCGAGGTCGGTTGCATAGGCACCGCGGGTGGCGACCCCACTGAACCCTTCGGGCCAGGCGCCGAAGTATTTCAGCCCGATGTCGTTGAACACCACGTTCAGCGCGCCGTTCACCCAGCCACCGGGCTTGTAGGCCTCGAAAGCCTCGTCCCACGACGTCACCATGTAGGGCGCATTCAGGATGCCAATGCGCTTGTCATAGGACGTCGACGGCCAGGACAGCATCAGGTCGACCTCGCCGGCAACGAACAGGTCGAACACCTCCAATTGGCCGCCAAGCTCGTTCTGATAGAAGATGCGCGTCTTGATCTCGCCGTTGGAGCCTTCTTCGATTGCCTTGGCCCAGTTCGCGATGGCCTGCCCCGACGGCGACTCGCGGTCGCCCGAGTCGGTTGCGATCTTCAGTTCGATCTCGGCAAGCGCGGGAAAGGCCATCAGACCCAACGCAACTGCCGAAGCTGAAAGGATTCTTCCGAGCATTCTTCGCCTCCTTGTTGTGATTGGGTCAGTTTGACCCCAGACATAACGACTGTTATGGTCCAGCGTAACGTACGTTACGCTCTTTTAATGTCAACAAAGATCTCTATGACGGGTCGGCATGACGAAACGCGACATGAAGAAGTCGGAAGCAGAACTTGAACATCGGGTCCTGACCCGATGTGACTGGGTCGCGGCTGCGCGGCAGGTGCTGATCGACAAGGGCGTGATCGGCATCAAGCTGCGCGCGCTGTCCGAGTCGCTCGGCGCAACGACAGGGGCCTTCTACTGGCAATACCGAAACCTCGAGGAGCTTTTCGAGGACATCCGCAAGGACTGGGCAGAACGGAACACAGCGCCCTTCTCCCGCGCGATCGCGGCAGCCGGACCTTCGGGAATGCACCAGTATCTCGCCTATGTTCACACCCTTGTTCTTGGGGGCGAGTTCAATCCGCGCTACGACAACGCCATTCGTGACTGGGCGCACAGCGACAAGCGAACCGCCGATGTCCTGCGAGAGATCGAGATCTTCCGCATCAATCAGCTGCGCGAAGTCTTCTCGGCCATGGGTTTTGGAGGCCACGAAGCACTTATCCGGGCCAGAGTGACCTACTTCCACCAAGCCGGCTACAATGCGATGCAGATCACCGAGACACTGGAAGAACGGCTGGTGAATATCCCCTACTATGCCGAGATTCTGACGGATCGTGCGGATCTTCGCTCACTCAAGACCGCTGAAGAGGTGCGCGCGATGCTCATCGCCCCGCCCGAGTCCGTGACCTGACGAGCTCCGGCAACCGACCTGGCTGCCAGGTGCAACACATCGTCGAAACATGCTGCCGGGTCCAAGCGGGAAAGGCAGTGCCACGACCCGGGCTCCGGACTGATGGATCTTCAAAGCCAGAACAAGACGGATGCGGCGAGGGCGACCGCTCAGAGGAGGACCTCCGGGCACCTGCCGCAACGTGTCGCGAGGCGTCGCCAGTCCTTCAGTCCGCCGAACATGATCTCGATCCGGTTGCGGCGTCTGTAGCGGCACCCGTCGTAGCGGACGGCCTTGCCGCGCGACTTCCGGCCGGGGATGCAGGGCCGTATCCCCTTGTCTCTCAATGCTTCCCTGAACCAGCCCGCATCATGACCCCGGCCCGCGATCGGCCATTCGGCGGCAGGCAGGCGGCCCAGCAGCGCCGCGGCTCAGGTGGTCGACGCCATCCGCGAGGGCCTTCGCATCTGCGCGCGAGACGTCCAGAAGTTCGACCTCCACAGCTGTGCATCGGGCGGCAGCGCGATGCGTTCGCGATGGCTGTCCTTCAGCCGCTGGTCCCTCGCATGGCGCGTGGCGATCCCGCCCTGGGAAAAGACCATGACGCCAATCCGGGTCGGGTCGATGGCAGGATGCCGGTTCAGCGCCTTCAGCCCGCTGGAGGCATCGGTCACCACGCCCAAGTGCGTGACGTTCGACACCATGATCCCGCAAGGCACCGTGTCGTCGTCCACGCTGCGCGAGGCGCAGTCGTCGATGACCAGCGCTGCATAGCCGGCCTCGACGAGGTCGTCGCCGACCACATCTCCGCCCAGGGCGGCACCCGCACGACCTGCCTCGCCGGCCGGATCACCAAGATCGAATGACGCCGCGCCGGCAGGTCCGGGCGAAAACCCGGGGGAAACCCCGGCCTCGTCGGTCTGCGGCATGAAGGATGGTTTCCGGCCCTAAGCCGCCTCTCGGAGCCTGCGCCTGTTGCGGATCAGTACCACCAAAGCGGTCACAGGCTGCCACCATCAAGGATGCCTATGATCGGACCTGAGCACGACACAGAAAAGTGTGGCGGCCATGTCGAAAACTGCAAAACTCAATCGTCCTTGGGGTATCGAAACCTCAAACGGTAAGGAGTGAGCATGGTTTTCGAAACAACCCCCCTTTATGCGCTGCCGGTGGCGGCGATCTATCTGGTCCTGTGGTTCCGGGTGTCCTCGGTGCGCTCGGATGCGAAAGTGTCCTTTGGCGATGGCGGCAATGTGCTGCTCTTGCAACGCATGCGCCAGCACGGCAACTGCGCCGAATGGTCGGCCTTC